>CAUSUG010000005.1:0-25274 GCA_963534765.1 uncultured Oribacterium sp. | reverse complement strand
ACAAAGGTGTAGAATGCTCCAATCCCCATCTCCCTTGGAGATTACGCCGATGGGCTCCATTTGTCCATGACAAGTAGCTTTCCGATCTCCCGGCTCCTCATCCACATGGAGACTGTACAGGCAGTGGGGACAATGATTTCTATGCTGAGAACCTGCTCCCTCAGGATGAATTTCCTTTCCGCAGTGGGCACAACGAAAGCTTTCCAGGCAAGGAGTGAAACGATAATCGATGGAGCTTGACTTCCCATCCTTCCTCAAGCCGATTTCCTTCCGTGCTCCGCCATCCCTCTGCTCTTCTACATCCTTCCTCTGTTCTTCCCCCGGATTTCTTCGGGATGCCGCCGGCTTCTTTTTCTTCTTTAATGGCATATCTCCGTTTTGCATGACTCCTACTTTCTTTTTCTCTTCTTAGCTATTTTCTTTTCTTTTCGTTTTTCCCCTTCATAGCTTTTGTATTTCAGGGAATGTCTCTGTGTTGGTTTTTCTTATAGTATTAGCTTTTAGACGCCATAACATTTTCAAAAATACTCCAGGGCTCTCCCTCAGGATTTTTTATCTCATACCGTCTTTCCTCTCCCGTTTTCACATCCAAAAAAGAGAGTTGATAGCAGTGTAATCCCACTGTCCCTTTCTGCCTGGAACCGTATTTTCCGTCTCCGTAAAGAGGAAAGCCCCGACTTGCAAACTGAGCACGGATTTGATGAAAGCGTCCGGTTTCCAGCTCCACATCCAGAAGCATCCACTCCCCATTTTCCTCCAAAATCTTATAGCGGAGAATCGCTTCCTTTACGCCCTTTCGAAGGCTTTTCACCGGAAAACACTTCTGCTTTTTGCTGTCCTTATAGAGATAGTCCCGAAAACATCCCTCCTCCGGAAGAGCTTTTCCCTCTTCTCCCTTGGGCACCACGATATGATAACGTTTTTTGATTTTTTTCTCTGTCAGCTGCTTGGACAGAGCCGCCGCAGCCTCCTTATTTTTCCCATACAATAAAAGACCGGAAGCCACCTTATCCAGGCGATGAACGGGAAGGCAGTCTTTTGGAGCATCCTTTTCGCTATCCAGCCCTGCTTCCTTATAAAACACCAGGTAGTCTTTTGTTTCTTCGATAATCAAGCTTCCTCCTCGGGAAATTCCCTATCCGGTCTGTACCGTCCCCTATTTTAACATAAATTTTCTATCCGAAAAGGGCGGCCTTGGGATTCTTTTCTTTTTCCGGCATTTCTTGTCATTTTCCTAAAAGAATGCTAGGATAAATGCCAGTTTGTCGGGCTTTTAAGGAGGAAAAATGTTTCTAGCAAAGAATTGGGTGGATTATGCCGTTTTGGACAGCTCTTCCGGAGAAAAATTAGAGCGTTGGGGAAAGTATATTTTGCGTAGACCGGACCCCCAGGTCATTTGGCAAAATCCGAAGAAAAATCCTCTGTGGAAAAAATGTAACGGTCACTACCACCGTTCCAAGGCCGGAGGAGGAGACTGGGAATTTTTCGACCTGCCCAAGCAGTGGAAGATTTCCTATGGGCTGAACGGAAATCCGGAGCAGAGCCTTGCCTTCCATTTAAAGCCCTTTGCCTTTAAGCACACCGGACTGTTCCCGGAGCAGGCAGCCAACTGGGATTGGTTTTCCGAAAAGATTGCGGAAGAAAAAAAGAGAAGACTGGAAAAGGGAGATAAAACGCCCATCAAAGTTTTAAATCTTTTTGCCTATACCGGAGGAGCTACCTTGGCCGCAGCAAAGGCCGGCGCGGAGCTGACCCATGTGGATGCCTCCAAAGGCATGGTGCAATGGGCCAAGGAAAATGCCGAGCTTTCCGGTCTGGCATCCGCCCCCATCCGGTATCTTGTGGATGACTGTGTGAAATTTGTGGAGCGGGAAATCCGAAGAGGCAATCAGTACGACGGCATCATCATGGATCCCCCTTCCTACGGCAGAGGTCCCAAGGGAGAAATTTGGAAAATCGAAGACAGCATCTATCCCTTCTTACAGCTCAGCGAAAAGATTTTGAAAAAGGACGCCCTCTTTTTCCTCTTAAATTCCTACACCACCGGATTACAGCCGGGGGTTATGGCCTATATGCTGAAGGATTTGATTCAAAAAAGCCGTGGAGGCATCGTGGATTCCCAGGAAGTGGGCTTGCCCATTGCAGAAAGCAATCAGGTACTGCCCTGCGGTTGTTCCGCCAGATGGTTTCAAGGGGAAGAACGTTCTTAAACCGTAAGCTTTTTGTCCTTTTCGTTAGGAAAAATTCGTTGTTTTTCCTATGAGAAAAAGATAGTATTATAAAGAGAAACTGAAATAATATATTTTTACCATCCTTTAAGGATTGTCTATAGAGATTTGGAGGACAAAATGAAGAAGAGAACCCTACCCTTCCTGCTTCTTGCAGGAATCGGCCTTTTTTCCGGCACCGCTTTCGCAGCCGGCTGGAATGTAAACAGCAGAGGACAGCAGGTTTATCAAAATGATAACGGTTCTGTGGTGCAAAACTCCTGGATTAAAATCAATCAGAACGGCCAGACCATTTGGTATTATGCCACAGGAGACGGAAGCCTTAAGCAGGACGGCTGGCTGAAATTACAGGATTCCTTCTACTATTTTGACGGAAACGGTATTATGCAAACCGGCTGGGTAGATGATGACAATTACTACTGCGACCCTAGCAGCGGAAAGATGATTACCGGATGGAAGCAACTTCCCCTTCCCGGCGGTGTGACCGCAGATGAGAATCGAAAGGGAAATAACGGAAACTATTGGTTCTATTTTAATCAAAGCACCGGAGAAAAGCTTCGCTCCAAGGACGGTCATGTTGCGGTAAAGACCTTGGACAATGCCTCCTACGGATTTGATGAAAACGGTATCATGGTTACCGGTTGGGCAGAGGTAAATGATGCCAATCCGGAAATTGCCGGCTATGTATTTTTCGCAGAGAAAAACGATAATAAATTCAAGATGGGACAGCGTTTAAGCGGCACCTGGTACTCCACTGTAGGCCCTGAGGGAAACAGCAGTAAGCTGTCCACAGGAGATGTGGAATGGTTCTATTTTAAAAATAACGGCCATCCCGCAGCCGGAAACGAAGGGGTGTACGAAGTCCAGAGAATCAACGATAAGCGCTATCTTTTCAATGAAAAGGGCAATCCCGTTTACGGCATCCAGAAGGGACGCACTGCTTCCAATGCTCCTGAAGGCTACTACTATTGCGGGGCCAACAAGGCGGACTGTTCCGTAAAAACCGGAAGAATGAATCTGGTGGACGGAGACGGAGACAACATCACCTGTTTCTTTGATCAAAACGGTCGAGGAATCACCGGTATCAAACAGGATTACCTGTATTTTAACGGACGTCTCCAAAAGGCGGATCAGGGCTCCCGTTATCAGAAGGTTACCCTTCCCGGACAAAACAGAAGCTACGTGGTGAACGAATCCGGCAAAGTCATGAAGAATAAGACCAAATACCGTGACGGAAACGGCAATAAGTGGTCTGTCAATGCCAGCGGTGTGATTACCTTGGATGAGGGACTGGACAGCGTAGAGCTTCAATCCCCGAAGGTTACCGATCTGGATTAAAAGAAAAAGGAACTGTAAAATCAAAGTAAAAGAGATTTTCGGCAATATAGGTCTGAATAAGGGGTAGTCTGAGCCCGACGGTACTTGCGAAAAACAAGAGAATCGCAGTTTTTCGCTTAGTATCCGCTTCGTGGCGAAGCTAGCGGGAGCGTGCCCCAACTTCAGACCTATATTGCTTAGAAATCTCTTTTGATTTTACAGTTCCTTTTATAAGTTTTAATTCAGACTCGTAAGCTATCGGGCATAAGCTCCTTCGGAAAGAAGCTGTCCCTTCATCCGATACAGGCCTTTGTGTACCGCTGGAACCAAAAGTACCCCAAGGGTAAGAACCATTTCCACGGAAATATAGCTGATATTGTAGCTGAAGGAATACCAAATGGGATTCATACCTTCCGGAGCATAGGAAGCGAAAAACAGTACGCCGGATAAGAAGGCGAAGAAAAAGCGTCCCAGACAAGCCACAATATAGCCGATAAAGAGGCCGTGCTTCTTTTGGGAAAATAAGCCGGATAAACCTAGGGCGGTAAAGGCTAAAACATAATCCGTAATAAACTGGGCAGGGCTATAAAAATAGGGCTTCAAAATGAAGCTCAGAGCGCCATAGGCCAAACCGGACAGGAATCCGTAGGTTCCGCCGAAGAAAAATCCCGGTAAAGTGGCAAAAAGCATGGAGCAGGCGGTAACCGATCCTCCCATCGGCAGGGAAAAGAGATTAATCATTCCCAGTACCAAAGACATGGCTACGCAAACTCCGGACAAAGCAATCTTTTTGGTGTTATTATGCATAAAAAAAAGCTTCCTATGCTGTCCAAAGGACAATGGAGGGCTCACTATAGCTTCCCTACGCTGGCATTATCCAGGTCAGGTTAAAGGGTTGGTTTTCACCTCTCAGCATACAGCGCCCCTAGCAACAGTATCAGTTTAGTCCGAATAGGATGGTTCGTCAAGTTAAAGGATTTTTGCTAATTCATAAAAAATTCTAAAAGCTTCTTTTTCCTATAGATCCAAAGCATCCCTTTCCTATAGAGCCAAAGCAGCTCTATTCTTTAAATATTTCGGCTCTCGAAATACTACGAAGCTCTTCCTCCATTTAAAATTCTCCATAAAGGATTCGCATACTTTTTTAGAAGATAAGCCGTGACTTGGGATAAAAACAGACAGTACACGGGACTCAAACTATAAAAGCAAAAGAGCAAAGCCTCTCCCGCTTCCGGAAAAAAATACTTTTGCAGCATAAACCAAAGTCGCAAAAAAAGATAATGCACTGCATAAAGATAAAAATTATGGTCCGCATACTTTTTTCCAAAGGCAAAAAAGCCCCTTTGGCAAAGAAGAAGCAAGAAAACTGCCGTACTGATACGGTAGAAAACCGTAGCCAAAAGCAAAAGCCCGATGGTCTTTCCCAAGATTGTATAGCCATAGCAAAGAAGTGCTGAGAGCAGGAGGAGAGACGGGGAAAATGCAGATTTCTTCTTCGTATTTTCATAAGATAAACTCTTCCCCTCCTCGGAAATGCCAAAACCAAGCAATGCCAAATAAGCACCAAAGCTATAGTAAAAAGCCGCATCCTCATTGAGATAGGGTATATCCAGGCGAAAATACACCAAGCCAAGAAAGAAGAGGGGAAAAACGCCAAAAAGCAGGTTCCCCACCTTCGAAGAAAAACATTTTCGGAACAGAGAAAGACCTAAGGCAAAGAATGGACAGGCGTAGGTCAGAAGAATCAGCTGAAAAAAATACCAAAATACCGGCTGATAGCGATAAAGAAATATCCCCTCAAAAATCCCATGAATACTAAAGTCCGCCTTTTGAAACAAAAGATAAAGGATAGTCATTCCGGTATTCCAGAAAAGATAGGGAAGGACATAGGAAAAAAAGCGTTTTCCAAGCTTCTCTCTCCATTGAGAAAGGCTCTGCAAATTCCGGAAAAACAGGTAGCCACTGACAAAGAAAAATCCGGGAACCGCTACCTGCCCTAAGAATTCCGAAAAGAAAAACTCCCATTTTTCCAAAAAAGAGCTCTCAAAAAAGGGTAGCCTTGCTACGCTCTGCAACTCTTCCACGGAAAAATGGGTGCTATGAACAAAAACCACCAAAAGGGATAATAAAAAACTATATTGGGGAAATATAGAAAGAAGGCTTGTTTCCAAGCCTCTCTTTTCTTTACATATCATCTTCCAACTCTAAGCTAAACTGCTCTGTCTGGGAAGCTCTGGCTTCCTTATATTCAGAAACTCTCTTATTGATTCTGCCCACCGGATCCAAGATAGAGGAAATGGAAATGTCATGGTTCATATTATCAATGAGCAGGGCAATGTACTTCGCCATGCTTACATTGATATACCATTCTCTCTTTAGCAGCTCTTCCGGCTGATAAATCAGGTCTGTGGTCAAAACTCCCGCCAGAATTCCGGCTGCATAGGCTTCATCGAACTTGTTAAGACCGTTGGTAAATAAGCCGAAGGTACAGCAAGCATAAACTCGCTTTGCCTTTCTGTCCTTTAATGCCTTGGCTGTATCGATTAAAGATTCTCCGGAGGAAATCATATCATCGATGATGATAACGTCCTTTCCTTCCACATCCGTTCCCAAGAATTCATGAGCCACGATAGGGTTCCGTCCGTTCACCACCTGGGTGTAGTCTCTTCTCTTATAGAACATACCCATATCTAAGCCTAAGACATTGGCATAATAAATGGCACGATTCATTCCACCCTCATCCGGAGAAATAATCATCATATGATCCTTATCAATGTCCAAATCATTTACATTCATCAGAAGTGCCTTAACGAACTGGTAGGTGCAGGAAACATTGTCAAAGGAGTCTCTGGGAATGGCATTCATGACTCTGGGATCGTGAGCATCGAAGGTTAAGAAATTCTCCACGCCCATTTCATGAAGCTCCTGCAGCATCATAGCGCAGTCTAAGGACTCTCTTCCGGATCTCTTATGCTGTCTGGACTCATACATGAAGGGCATAATGACGTTGATTCGCTTAGCCTTTCCTGTTGTTGCCGCAATCAGTCTCTTTAAATCCGCATAGTGGTCATCCGGAGACATGTGGTTCACATGGCCGAAAATGGAATAGGTCATGGAGTAGTTCATCACATCCACCATCAAGTAAATGTCCACGCCTCGTACGGACTCCAGGATTTCTCCCTTTGCCTCTCCTGTTCCGAATCGGGAAATTCTTGTGGGAACAATGTAATCCGATTTCTGATACCCTGAAAAAGCAAGAGTTTCCTTATGCTCACTTTCTCTCTTGGTTCTCCAGGTAACCAAGTAATCGTTTACCTTCTTTCCCAAGGGCTCAATGGACTTCAGCGGCATCAAAGCCAAAGGTCCTACCGGAATACGCTCAATGAACTGTGAAGTTCTGGAATCAGCCATGACTATTCTCCTTCCAAACATATAGACACTTACGGATTAAAAATACAGGAAAGCAAAGAAAAAGTCTATGCTCTTTTTTGCTTTTAGGAAAAAACTTTTGTCGAAGAGATTTTTGGAGTGTTCTTCGTAAAAGGGTTAACGCTTTTGCTCTTATGGCTTCGGAACAGGGGCACGCTCCCGCTAACCTCGCCTCGTAGCGGATACTAAGCGAAAAACTGTGGTCCCCTTGTTTTTCGCTAGTACCGACGGGCTCAGATTGCCCCTTATTCGAAGCCATAAGGCAAAAGCTACTGCTACTTTTACTTCGCCTCTCCAAAAAATATCTCTTCGATAGAAAGTTAAGGGTGTGACGGAAAGAAATCAAACTTGCTTTGCAAGTTTGACTCCCTATTCTCTACCGAAGCCGCTCTTGAAATATAAATATTTCAGAGGCGTCTCCGGTAGAGAACAGGGAAAATGCTTCGCATTTTTCTTTCCTTAACTTACTCCTATTTCAATAAGCGCACCGTCAGCGAACATCGGAATGCTTCGCATTTTTCTTTCCTTAGAGTCTCTGATCTTTCCCATATAAGGGGATGATCTCGTAATCGGACATGAAGCGGGATACCACTCTGTCGGAATACATCTCCCTAAGTTCCTTAAAATTCAAATTTGTAGATATCAGCATGGTTTTTCGGTCCAATATCCGTTGATTCAGCAGGGCGAAAAAGCGGGAGGTGGTGAAGCTGTTGGAAAACTCCGTTCCCAAGTCATCTATCAGAATCACATCCACCTCTTCGATATAGTCTTCCGTATCTTCTTCTCGCATCCTTTTGGAAAAATACTCAAAGAGTCCTGTGGCGGTAAAGTACAATACACTTACGCCTCTATCCAACAGGGCCTTGGCTATGGAATGAAGAAAATAGGTTTTTCCGGTTCCGGTACTTCCGGTAAATAAAATGCTGCGGTTATTTTTCGGGTATTCTTCACAGTAGTTTATCAGATAGTCCCGAATCTCCTTAATATATTCCCGCAGGGTTTTGTTTCCGCACTGGCCCAGCTTCTCTATATTGTCGAAGCGCTCCAACTGGAATTTGGAGAAGTTCTCCCGTTCCAGCACCGCTCCCATACGGGACTGTCGGTACAGAAGCTCTCCCTGTAGCTTTAAAAAGCATTGGCATTTCTTCCCGTCCACATATCCGGTATCCTGACAAAGGGGGCAAAAATGCTCTTCTTCCTCTAAATCCTGTATCTTATAACCCGCGCCTTCCAAAAGAGCTTTCTTTTCTTTATGCAGCTTTCCGATTTCTTCCTTTAGTCGAAGGAGTCCCTCACGATTTCCCTGCTGCATTTCTCCGGCAACGGATAAAGAGAAGGCTCTAACCTTCTCCTCCAGCTCTTCCAGTTCCGGAAGCTTACGGAATATCTCTTCCCTTTTCTCTAAATATCTTCTATGGGCTTCCAGCTGTCTTTCTGAAAGTATCCTCTGTATCTCCTGAACCTGTCCGTTACTCAGTGCCATGCTTTGCCTCTTCTCTACTTAGCGGTATGAAACTGTCCAAGTCGTTCTAAGGCCTTCTGCTTAGCCAAAGAATCATAGTCTACCTCTTCCTGACTGAAATTCAGGAAACGATTGCCCTTCTTTTCTCCGGAGGAGCTTCCGCCCTTTCCTTTCGAAGAAAATGTATTTCCGCCGGTCTTTCCGTCTCCGTTTCCTGCCTTCATGCCCTTCGCCATATCAAAATTCTTTACATGCTCTCTGGCTGCCCGAACATCTCGAATGCCCAACTCGTGCCAGTCCACCGCCACCTTCTGCATATAGCGACAGTTGGTCTTTTGCAAGCTGCAACAGTAGTCTAAGAAAAATTCAATCAGCTCCGCATCCATTTCCAGAGACTGATACATATATTCAAAAAGCTGGACATGGGAAGGCGTTACCACAGGCATCAAATGCTTGGCTACAAACAAAATGCCGCCAAATTCTTCCTCATCGATTTCCCGCTTTTTTCCGTCCATTTCCTGTTTTTGCTCATCAAAAAAAGAAGTCCTTTCCATACGGCTCAGCCTCTCTTTCTGAGACAACTTTTCCTCGGAAAGAAGAGCCGCCTCTTCCGACTGCAATTCCCGCTCCAAAGCTCTGGCCGTTCCCTCTTTTAATACCCCCTTTTTCTCCCAAAAAAGGATGGCTCTTTTCACGTCCTGGTCAGTTAAGCAAAGGGCCTCACCGATTTCCTTGCCCTTTAGCTTTTCTTTTTGATGGCGAAGCAAATACAGATACACCTTCACATAATCTCCATTGGCTTCGGCTACATATTCGTCTATAAATGCATTCGGAACACAAGTAATCTCCGCCTGGATTCCCTCTTGAAACTGTATCTCCATCTCTTCCCTTTCTCCCCTAAGTCGTCGGTGAGCAAATCATAACATAGGAGCTTTTTCAGTTCAAGAAGACTACTCCACAAGTTTATCCACAGGACTTATCCACAGCAATGTGGATAATGTGGGTTTCTTTTTTCATTTTCTTTAAAAGCTTGATTTTACTAGGTTTATCTATCCTTTTTTGAAGGATTTTCTCTCCGCTTATCCACAATTCTTAGGTGGATTTCCGGAAAATCAGGAAAGAAGAAAATAATTTTCTTTCCCCCAACTCCCCCGGCTTGAAGAAGATAAAAAAGAAGGTTTCCACCATTTGGGAAAAGAAAAAATTCCTTTTCTTCCACGATGAAAAACCTTCTTCAAAAAATTCTATTCTTCTCTCTCCGCACCTTCCAAAGAAAGTAAATCCTCTCCCACGTCTACGATATTTCCCGCACCCATGGTGATTAAGAGGTCTCCTTCCTTCACATGCTCTAAAATATACTTCTCAATGGAAGGAAAATCCGGAATATAGTACACATTGGTGTTTTGAGAAAGCATTAGCTTCCGCAAATCATCCGAACTGATGCCTACGGTATTTTTCTCCCTGGCGGCGTAAATGTCTGCCAGAATAATCTCATCCGCCTGGGCCAAAGCTCCCGCAAAGTCCTCCATTAAGGCCTTCGTTCTGGAATAGGTATGGGGCTGAAAAACAATCCACAGCTTTCTATGAGGATACTTCTGTGCCGCCGCAATGGTTGCCGCAATCTCCTGGGGATGGTGGGCATAGTCATCAATAATAGTAAAGCCGTTAATCTTTCCCTTTCGCTGGAAACGACGATCCGTTCCGGAAAAACGATGCAGAGCCTCCTTGATATCCTCAAAGGAAATCCCCAAATATCTTGCCACCGCAATGGCAGACAGAGAATTGTAGATATTGTGCTCTCCGGTAACGGAAAGTGTCACCTTGCCTCTATCCTCTCCGTGCTCAAAGAGGGTAAAGCTGGGTCTTGCATAGTGGTCATAAGAAATAAAATTCGCCGTATAATCCGCATCCCCATGACCGAAGGTAATTATCTTCCGTCCGCCCAAATCCTCTAAGAAATACTCATAATGAGGAATATCCTTGTTGATGACCACAAGGCCATCCTCCGGCAATCTTTCGATAAAGGTCTTGAAGGAATCCCGAATCTCATTAATATCCTTGAAAAAGTCCAGATGGTCTGCTTCCACATTTAAAATCACCGCAATGCTGGGGAAGAAGGAGTGGAAGGAGTTGGTGTACTCGCAGGCCTCTGCCAGGAAAATGTCGGATTGTCCTACCCGAAGATTTCCCCCGATATCCTTCATCATCCCTCCCACCGTAATAGTAGGATCCTTCGCCGCCTCCATCAGAATTTCTCCAATCATGGAAGTAGTGGTGGTTTTTCCATGGGTACCGGCCACATTGATCGCCGTAGCATAATTTTGCATAATGCGTCCCAGAAGATCTGCACGAGTCATCATGGGGATGCCTCTACGCTTTACCTCCTGAAACTCCTCATTGTCCTCGGAGATGGCGGCGGTATACACACAAAGCTCCACCCCATCCTGAATATTTTGACGGCTTTGGGGAACAAAGACCTTGATTCCCAAGCTTTCCAGGTGCTCTGTCAGAGGAGAGGTTTTGGCATCCGATCCGGTCACGGTAAAATGACGGTCCAGCAGAATTTCCGCCAGGCCGCTCATGGAGATACCCCCTATTCCGATAAAGTGCACCCAAAGTGGTTTGTCAAAATGAATATCGTACATATTTCCTCCTAAAGCATTTCCTTACTACTGCTTAGTTGTTGAGCTCTCTACTTCCGTCCTGTACCATAACTTCTCTATCCTGCCAAGGAGAAGCTTTTCCTCCGGCAAAATACCGGCTTTTCTGTTAAACTCCTGCGCCGAAAAGCACTTCCTTCCGACCTTCTAAAGCCAAAAGCAATGCATTTCCCAAAACACCTACCGCAATAACCTCTCCCAATCCCACGGTAGCAAAGAGGAAGGGATAGCTGTCCGGCACCCCGTAAGCATACTGTAAAACGAAGGGCACAATGATGGCATTGGCCAGGATGGGCGGAACGCATACCAGGAACTTATTCTTGTTCCGAAGCTGATAGCTTAAGATTGCAGCAATCAGGGTAGCCAAGGTTCCGAAGATAACATCCGGCATGGCCGCTCCGGAAAAGAAGTTTCCTAAAAGACAGCCCACTGCCAAGCCCGGAACAGCCGCAAAGCTGAAAAAGGGCAGGATACAAAGGGCTTCCGCAATACGAAACTGAATTGCCCCGAAGCTGATTGGCTTAAAAATCAGCACCAACGCCACATACACAGCAGCAATCAACGCCGCCTGGGTTATCATCTTGGTTTTTTGATCTTGAAAATGCATAAATTCTCCTTTAGTTTTGTTTAGCGTGTGGAAGGTCTCGAACACACGGGTGAATAGTTACAATCCGTGAGATTTTAGCACAGAATCGGCGTTCTTCATAGTTTTTATTTTCGTGATAGGAAAAAGTACAAAAATTGGAGCTGTAAAAATTCAAAATAGTTTTCTATTTCTTATTTTGTTTTTTTACAGCCCCTATTTAAATAGTCTCTCTTAAAGAAAATCTCTCTCCAATAGAATTCGGCTCAAATGAATTCTGCTGAAATAGAGTTCACTTTCCAAAGAATCTCACTTTATACAGAAGTCTTTTTCAAAAGATTTCACCTATATAGAATCCGAAGAATAGTTCGGCGCTTCTTTTGTGATATGAATATCGTGGGGATGAGACTCTTTTAGGGATGCGGGAGAAATCTTCACAAACTCGGAAGTTTCCTGCAAGGTGGGAATGTCCTTTGCTCCGCAGTAGCCCATGCCGGCACGAAGGCCGCCGATAAACTGGAAGATGGTATCTTCCACCTTACCTTTGTAAGCCACTCTTCCTTCCACACCCTCAGGCACCAGCTTCTTGGCTCCTGCCTGGAAATAACGGTCGGAGGAACCGTTCTTCTCCTTCATGGCACCGATAGAGCCCATGCCGCGATAAACCTTATATTTTCTTCCCTGATAAAGCTCAAACTCACCGGGAGCTTCATCACAACCTGCAAATACGGAGCCCATCATTACGGTGGAGCCGCCGGCAGCCAGTGCCTTCGCCACGTCTCCGGAATACTGAATTCCACCGTCTGCAATAATCGGAATACCGTATTCCCTGGCTACGGAATAGGCATCCATAATGGCGGAAATCTGGGGTACACCGATTCCGGCAACCACTCTTGTGGTACAGATGGATCCGGGGCCGATACCAATCTTCACACAATCCGCTCCCGCCTCAATCAGTGCTTTCGTAGCCTCTTTGGTGGCAACATTTCCGGCGATAAGGGGAAGGTCGGGATACTTGTCTTTCAGCAAACGAATACAGGAAATAACGTTTTGGGAATGTCCATGGGCGGAATCCAAAACAACCACGTCAACATGAGCCTTTAAAAGCTCTTCCGCCCGATCCAATACATCCGTGGTAATGCCCAGAGCCGCACCGCAAAGCAGTCTGCCCTGCTTATCCTTTGCCGCATTGGGATATTTGATTTGTTTCTCAATATCTTTGATGGTAATTAAGCCCTTTAAATTCCCCTCATCATCCACAATGGGGAGCTTTTCCACCTTTGCCCGGGCCAAAATGGACTTGGCCTCCTCCAAAGTCGTCCCTTCCTTTGCGGTAACCAGATTTTCAGAGGTCATGCAGGCGGAAATCGGACGATCAAAGTCCTCTTCAAAAACAAGATCACGGTTGGTAATGATGCCGATCAGCTTCTTTCCTTCGGTAATCGGAACACCGGAAATCTTAAACTTCGCCATCAAATCATTGGCATCCTTCAGGCTATGATCCTTGGTAAGGGAAAAGGGATCGGTGATAACACCATTTTCCGAACGCTTCACCATGTCTACCTCTTCCGCCTGGGCAGAAATCGACATATTCTTATGGATAATGCCGATTCCTCCGCATCTTGCCATGCCGATGGCCATCTGATGCTCTGTAACGGTATCCATTCCTGCAGAAATAAAAGGAATGTTCAAACGAATCGTCTTCGTCAAATACGTGCTTAAATCCACCTCATTCGGCACAAGGTCTGAATAATGCGGAACCAGTAAAACATCGTCAAACGTAATTCCTTCCCCTATGATTTTCGCCATATTTCCCTCTTTTCTTAAAATCAAACTGATGTAGTAAAAAACTTTCTTCTATCCAATAGTTTTTACTTATGCATAAGAGAAAACTATTTTTAACTCCTCTTTTCTATTCCACCGGAATCCCGATATCCTTTCGATAGCAGGCTCCCTCGAAATGGATTTCTCCGATATGGGCATAAATCTTCTCCCGGCAGGCAGAAAGGCTGTCTCCCATTGTGGTTACGGAGAGAACCCTTCCTCCGTCGGAATAAGCTACGCCATCTTCCAGGACTGTATTGTTATGGTAGACAAAGACAGACGGATCGGTAATTTCTCCTGTAATCCTCTTATGCTTTTCATAGGCATGGGGATAGCCCTTCGAAGTCATAACCACCGTCATACAGGTTTTTTCCGACCAATGAAAGTCTTCCTCCCGAAGGCTATGGGAAATCGCCTTGTCCATAAGAAGCAGTAAATCGCTTTGAAGCCTTGGCAAAATTACTTCTGTCTCCGGATCTCCAAAGCGTACATTAAATTCCAGAATTTTCGGCTCTCCCCTCATAATCATAAAGCCGATAAAGAGAATGCCGCTGTACTCCAGGCCTTCCTGCTTTAGTCCATAGGAAATCTTCTCAAGGACCTTTCCAATCTTTCCCTTTAATTCCGCAGTGAAAAGCTCATTGGGTGAATAACAGCCCACCCCGCCGGTATTGTCCCCCAGGTCGCCGTCATAGATTCGTTTATAGTCTCTTGCCGATTCCAAAGGAAAAAGCTGATTTCCGGAAACCACGCAGAGAAGGGAAGCCTCTTTTCCATCCAGAAACTCTTCGATGACTACCTTCTTAGCCTCTTCTCCGAAAATCTTTTTCACAAAGAGCTCCTCTAAATACTGCTTTGCTTGCGCTAGCTCCTGAAAAATCCCGACTCCCTTTCCGGCGCAGAGCCCATCCGCCTTAATCACAAGGGGATAGGAAAAGTCTTGCAAGGCCTCCACTGCCTCTTCAAAAGAATAAACCGTCTTGTATCGGGCGGTGGGTAGCGCATATTTCTCCAAGAAGCGCTTTGTAAAATCCTTGCTCCCCTCTAATTGTGCAGCCTTCTTTTTCGGGCCGAATGCTTTTATCCCTGCTCTTTCCAGTTCATCCACAAGTCCTTCACACAAGGGTTTTTCCGGCCCTACAACAACAAAGTCTATGTTTTCCTTTGCAAAGCTTACGATTTCTTCCTTGCTCCTAATAGAAAGATTCTCCCCGTAGCGGGCTGTTCCCCCATTTCCCGGACAGCAATACAGCTTTTCACAAAGCGGACTTTCCTGTAGTTTTTTGCAGAGCGCATCCTCCCGACCGCCATTTCCCACAACCAATACACGCATGGTCTACCTCCCATTTTTAAGTCATGGAATCTTCATTCCTCGATATCTTCATTCCACGAAATCTTAATACCTCAAAAACTTAGTTCCTTGAAATCAGAATTCCATGGAATCCACATTCCCCCAACTCTTCTTTTCTCTTAATGTCTAAAATGTCGAATATGGGTCATTACCAAAGCAATACCATACTGATCGCAGAGAGCGATTACCTCCGGATCCTTCACTGAGCCTCCCGGCTGGATGGCTGCACGAATCCCATGCTTCTGCAAAAGCTCCACCGTATCCGCAAAGAAGAAGCCGTCGGAAGCCAGCACAGCCCCGGAGTGTTTGCCTTCCCCGTGGGAAAGGGCATCCTCTACTGCCCAGGTACGCCGTACCTGCCCCTGACCGATGCCCAGCGTTGCGCCGTCCTTTACCAGTACAGCCCCATTGGAAGCCACCATTTTGACCGCCTTAAAGCCAAAACGCAGGTCCCGCATTTCCTCTTCTGTGGGCTTCCGTTTGCTGACCACTTCCATTTCTTCCGTAATATCCGCATCATCATAATCCTGTACCAGAATGCCCCCCAGCACTTCTTTTACCGTCTTCTTCGGAAGGGAGAAGCTGGATAAATTCGGCATCTCGATAACGCGAAGATTTTTCTTCTCTTCCAAAATGGCAAGAGCCTCTTTCTCATAATCCGGTGCAATCACAATCTCCATAAAGAAGGAGTGTAAAAGCTCTGCAATATGCTTGGTCACCGGACGATTTAAGGCAAAAATTCCCCCGAAAAGAGAGGTTGCATCACAGGCATAGGCCTTATCAAAGGCCTCATCAATATTTTCCCCGATTCCGATTCCGGCAGGATTGTTATGCTTTGTGCCCACCACTGCCGGCTCGGAAAATTCCTTTACGAATCGAACTGCATTGTACATATCCGTATAATTATTGTAGGACAGCTCCTTTCCGTGAAGTTGCTTCCACTCTGCCGGATTCTCCTCGTATACCTTCTCGTAGAATGCGGCATTCTGGTGGGGATTCTCCCCATAGCGAAGACTTGTCCCGAGACGATAGCTCAGGCTTAAGTACTCCGGGTTGGCTAGAGAGAGTCGATTACTAAAGTACTCGGAAATCAGCGCATCATAATAAGCGGTATAACGGAAGGCCTTCGCCGCCATTTGCTCCCGATAGGATAGGTCATTTCTTCCCTCCCGAAGGCGAAGAAGCACCTCTTCATAATCTCCCCCATCGGTCACCACAAGAACATCCCGAAAGTTCTTTGCCGCGGCACGAATCATGGAAGGTCCGCCGATATCGATATTTTCTACCTGCTCTTCCTCACTCACCTCTTCCTTCCTAAGTACCTTTTCAAAGGGATAAAGATTGTTTACCACAAGGTCAATGGAGTCGATTCCCAGTTCTTTCACGGTTTTTTGATGCAATGCACTCTCTCTTCGATACAGGATTCCGGCATGAATACGGGGATGCAGAGTCTTCACCCTCCCATCCAAAATTTCCGGAAAACCGGTCAGTTCGGAAACCTCTTTCACTTCCACTTCTTTTTGTAATAATTGATAAGTTCCTCCCGTGGAAATCAGCTGAAATCCTAAATCCTTTAAGCCTTTACAAAATTCCACTATGCCGTTCTTGTCAAAAACACTGATTAATGCAGTCTTCATACTTCCTCCCGAATAAAGGCACGTTCTCCCTGCCAAAACACCCGATCTTCCAAACACGCTCTCACTGCAGCCGGTAGAATGCGATGCTCCACTTTCAAGACCTTTCCTGCAATCTCTTCCGGACCGTCTGCTTCCAAAACGGGAACCACCTCCTGTAGTAGGATGGCTCCCCCGTCCACTACTTCACTGACAAAATGCACCGTTGCCCCGCTCCATTTCACTCCGGCACGGTAAACCGCCTCATGTACCCTCATCCCGTAAAACCCGGGGCCGGAGAAGGCCGGAATCAGAGAGGGATGAATATTTACAATATGCCGGGGAAAATGCCGGATAAACGCTGGTGTGAGTATCTTCAAAAAGCCGGCGAGAACAATCCACTCCACTTCTCTCTTTTTCAACTCTTCCAAAAGCGCGCTGTCATAGTCCCCTTTCGGAAGCACCATAGTCTCTATCCCCTTCCTCTTCGCTCTTTCCAGTCCATAGGCATCCCCCCGACTGGAAACCACAAGGCGGATCAGGCCGCTTTTTTCATGCACCGAATCGATAAGGGACTGTAAATCCGTTCCTCCTCCCGAAATAAACACTGCTATTTTCTTCATTTTGCTCCCTTAAAATACTGTACCCCGCTGTAAAACAGATTCTGGGGATCCGGAATTCGACGATTCCGATACAGTCCCTTGCCATAGCGTTCACTGTGTCCCATTTTTCCTAAAATCAAGCCGTCCTCCGAAACCATACCCTCAATGCCGTACAGAGAGCCGTTGGGATTGAACTTTCCATTCATGCTGGCTTGTCCGTCAAAGTCCGCATACTGGAAGGCCGCAAGATGCTTCCACTTTTCAACTGATTTGCCCACCAGCTTTCCTTCTCCATGGGAAAATACCACGTCATGCATCTCCCCTAAGCAGAAATGCTGGGTCCATGCACTGTTTGTATTGGAAACCCTGGTAAAGGCGGTAGTGGACACATGGTGCATACAGTCATTATGGTACAGCGTTAAATCCTCCTCTGTTAAATCCCGAATCTCTCCATAGGGCAGTAAGCCGGATTTTAAGAGTGCCTGGAAGCCGTTGCATATTCCGAGGACAAGACGCTTCTTCTTTAAATGCTGATGAACTGCCTCTTTCACTCTCTCGTTTCTTAGGAAATTCACAATAAACTTGGCAGAGCCGTCCGGTTCATCACCGCTGGAAAAGCCTCCCACAAACATCAGGATATGAGCGCTGTCCAGCTTCTCCACGAACTCTTCCATGCTTTCCTTTAAATCACCCTCTCTTTTATTCCGGATAATAACCATTTCCACCTCAGCCCCCTCCTTTTGGAAGGCACGGGCGCTGTCATATTCACAATTCGTTCCGGGGAAGACAGGGATTAACACTCTTACCTGTTCTACTTTTTCCGGAGAGAAAAACTCTCTCTCCTTCTCTTTGGACAGGTTCTCACAGTTTCCCTTTTCAAGATTCATATACTCCGGATACAGCTTTTCAAAGGTGCCGGTATAGGCTCTCCGTAAGGTCTCCTTATCAAACGGCTCTCCATTGGCCAAAATGTCCTTTTCCACTGTTCCAATCTTACGGAAAGGCAGGTCGGCATCCCCGGCTTCAATGACCATGGAGCCCGGCTGAAAGTCTGCAAGGTCTTCCATTGTGACGTGAAAGCCTAAGTCATTTCCTACTGCCATCTTGTACAGGGCGGAAAATGCGGAGCCTTCCTCCAAAACATAGACGGAACAGACCTTTTTCTCCCGAATATAGCGGTGCAGGAGATCATACTTCGCTACCGTCTCCGATACATTTGGAAAGCCTCTCTCGTCCTTAACGACCGGCAGGAAATAAAGGGTATTTCCGGTCTTTTTCAGCTCCGGTGTAAGCACCTGATCCACCTTCACCGTACTACAAGCAAAGGAAATCAGGGTTTCTACCACATGAAGATCATTAAAGGTACCGGACATACTGTCCTTGCCCCCGATGGCAGAGATCCTCATCGCTCTCTCGGCGTGCAATGCTCCCAGTAAGGCTTCCGCCGCCATGCCCCACTTCTTTGCATCTTGTCCCAGCTTCTCGAAGTACTCCTGACAGGAAAGATAGAGGGTCTTTCTGTCTCCTCCTACCGCATAGACCTTTGCCACGGAGAGAAGAAGCGAATACACTGCGGATAAAAAGGGAGAGTAGTGGGAAATCTTCGGAATAAAGCCGTAGGTCAAAACGGTCGCCACATCACTATCAAAGCCTAGAGTGGGAAGAGCCTGTACGGAGGCCTGCACCGGCGTTAATTCTTCCTTTCCCGTGAAAGGCATTACTACCGTTGTTGCCCCGATACTGCTATCAAAGTTCGTAGCCAGTCCCTTCTGGGAAGCCACATTTTTTTCCGAAAGCTCTTGTACTGCCCGGTCTTTATGAAATCTCTTATGGAGAAAGGGATTTTCCTGCTGATGATCCGTTAGAATTGCCTCTCTATGCTGCCGCACCCCGGAGGTTTCTAAGAAAGATGCCTTTAAGTCCACCACTCTTTCTTTTCCCATATACATTTCCAGTCGGTTTCGATCGGTCACAGTGGCAACATGGGCATATTCAATATTTTCCTCTTCGCAGGCTTTGACGAATGATGCGTAGTCCTTTTCCGAAACCACCACCGCCATTCTTTCCTGAGATTCACTGATGGCAATTTCCGTAGCATTTAAGCCCTGATACTTAAGAAGCACCTTATCCAGATGAATCTCCATACCGGGACTGATTTCTCCGATAGCAACGGCCACCCCGCCGGCACCGAAGTCATTACATTTTTTAATCAGGCGGGAAACTTCCGGACGACGGAAAAGTCTTTGAATCTTCCGTTCTTCCGGGGCATTGCCCTTCTGTACCTGGGACGCCATGGTGTGTAAAGAGCTGCTGGTATGCACAACACTGGAACCGGAGGCTCCTTGGATTCCATCCCTGCCGGTTCGTCCGCCAATGACCACCACCGGGTCTCCCGGCTTCGGAAGCTCTCTTCGCACATTTTCTGCCAGACTTGCTCCCACTACCGCGCCCACCTCCATGTGCTTTGCCACATAGGAATCATCATACAATTCCCGTACAAAGCTGGTGGCAAGGCCGATTTGATTTCCGTAAGAGGAATAGCCCTGCATGGCTTTCTTCGAAATCTCCGCCTGAGGAAGCTTATTGGGAATGGTCTTCTCCCGCCCTTCCAGGACATTTCCCGCCCCGCTTAAACGCATTGCCTGATAAACGAAGCTTCGTCCGGATAAGGGATCCCGAATCGCACCGCCGATACAGGTACTGGCTCCCCCAAAGGGCTCGATTTCCGTCGGATGGTTGTGGGTTTCATTTTTGAACTGAATCAGCCACTTCTCTTCCTTTCCCTCATGTTCCACGGTCGTAAAGAAGGAGCAGGCATTATTCTCGGAACTTACTTCCACGGTCTGATCCTTTAGAATGATTCGATGATACTTTCCCACAATGGTCGCCATATCCATAAGAGTAATAGGCTTCTCCGTCCCCAGTTCTTTTCGAAGGCTTAAGTATTCCTGCAGGGCCTCTTCCATTTCCTTCTGAAAATGCTTAGACTCCACGGAAATCTTGTCCAGTTCCGTCTCAAAGGTGGTATGCCGACAGTGATCGCTCCAGTAACAATCCAATACGTAAAGCTCCGTTTCGCTGGGGTCTCTTTCTTCTTCTCTGAAAAATTCCTGAATAAAGAGGAGATCTTCCATCAGAAGGGAAAGATTCATCTTCTCCTTTAAAGAAAAGAGTTCCTCCTTTGTAAGACCCCGGAAACCGCTCATATCCCGCATTGCTTTTCTCTCTGCATCCGGCGAGAAAGAAAGAACGGACAGTTCCTTCTCTTGGGACTCAATGGGGTTCACCAAAAACTTCGAAATCTTCTCCAATTCCGAAGGGCTGAGTCTACGGTCAAAAAGAAGCAAGGTTCCGGAGCGCACAAATGCCTTGCTTTCCGCATCCAAGAGCTGAATACACTGCATCGCACTGTCTGCCCGCTGGTCAAACTGTGCCGGCAAGGTTTCATAGGCAAAATAAAAGCCTTTCTGAAGCGGCAGCTCTTCGAAAACTTCGTTCACCATCACCTCGGAAAACACGGACTGCTCCGCCCGTTTCAATACTTCTTCTTCAATAGAATACACATCATAGATTTGGTAAATGGCCGCGCTTTTCACAGGGATAGAAAGGCTGCGGAACAATTCCTCTACCAGTTTTTCCTCTTCCTGCCGGTACTGCTCTCTCTTTCGTACAAAAATACGTTTATCCATAGTCCACCTTTTCCCACATATTAAGTACCGGAAATCCTCCGGCGTCTATTCCATTGTCACTTTTCCGGCGCCCACTCAATAGTCACTTTTCCGGCGTCTACTGAATGCTCACTTCTTCGGTGCCTACCGAATGTTCACTTCTCCTACGTCTACTCAATGGTCACTTCTCCCTTTCCTCTCACCACTTCTCCGATTCGCCCTGCCTCCGGAAGCATGGATAAAACTTTCTTTTCATCCTCTTTCCTCACAAAAAGAGTAAAGCCTACTCCCATATTGAAGGTGCCGAACATTTCCTCCCGACTTAATTCTCCCCACTCCTGTAATTTGCTAAAAATAGGAAGACGGGGCAAAGTGCTTTCTTCGATTACCACAGAAAGTCCCTCCGGTAAAACCCGGGGCAGATTCTCCGGAAGTCCTCCTCCGGTAATGTGGGCCATAGCATGCACATCCACTTCATTCAGAACCGGAAGCACTTCACGAACATAGATACGGGTTGGCATAAGTAAAATATCTGCCAGGCTTTTTCCGGAAATACTCTCCTTTTCCAAATCCAGCTGCATCTTGTCAAAAATAATTTTTCGAACCAAAGAAAAGCCGTTGCTGTGGATTCCGGAAGAGGGCAGTGCCAGAATGCTATCCCCTTCCTTTACTTTCTGCTTGCCGTCAATAATCTTCTCCCGGTCTACAATTCCCACAGCAAATCCGGCAAGGTCATAGTCCTCCTCCCGGTAGACTCCGGGCATCTCTGCCGTTTCCCCTCCGATTAAAGCCGCACCGGCTCTTTTACAGCCTTCCGCAACACCTTCCACAATCCCCGCCATTTTCTCAGCATCAAGCTTCCCGCAGGCGATATAATCCAAGAAAAACAAGGGCTTTGCCCCCTGACAAAGAATGTCATTCACACACATGGCCACACAATCAATGCCGATGGTCTTGTGTCTTCCCAGCTTCTGGGCAAGTACAACTTTCGTCCCCACACCGTCTGTACCGGATACCAGGACAGGATGGGAAATCTTTTCCTGTTCCAGGGAAAATAATCCTGAAAAGCCCCCCAAATCCGATAAAACACCGGGGGTATAGGTCTCTTTTATGAACTTCTTGATGAGTCCTACCTCTTTATAGCCCTGCTCCTTGTCTACTCCCGCCTCCTTATAGCTTAGTGACATATTGCCTCCTCCTTATAGCTTAGTGACATACCGCTTACTCCCGGAAAATATCCACTCCGGTAAAATATTTTTCATAATAGCCCTTATTGCCACAGCAATCTTCCAGCCCCTCCAGACTCAGATAATAAAGGCTGTCGCATCCGATATACTCCCGAATCTCTTCCACCGTATTGTTGTAACCGATAAGCTGCTCCCTCTTCGGAATATCAATGGCATAGAAATCATTGGAAAGCACCTTGGGACTGGCAATGCGGATATGAACCGCCTTCGCCCCTGCCTCTTTTAGGATTTTAATAATTCTCTTTATGGTGGTTCCCCGAACAATAGAATCATCCACCAAAATGACCCGTTTATCCTGCAGGTTTTCTTTAATCGCATTTAACTTGATATTGACACTGCTGACTCTTTCTTCCTGGGTGGGTTTGATGAAGGTTCTTTGAATGTAACGATTCTTCAAAATTCCATCCACAAAGGGAATTCCCGATGCCTTAGCATAGCCCTTTGCCGCAATCAAACCGGAATCCGGAGAGCCGATAACAATATCCCCATCTGTCGGACACTCCTCATAAAGTCTCTCTCCCGTCTTATAGCGCGCCTGATAAACGCTCACACCATCAATTACAGAGTCATGTCGGGCAATATAAATCATCTCAAAGAGGCAAAGATGATGGGGCTTTTTAGAAAAATGATGAACGGAATAATCCCCATTTTCTACAAGAACTATGGTTCCCGGTTCTACATCCTGCAAAAACTCCCCATTCATCGCATCCAAGGCACAGCTTTCGGAAACAGCAATAAAGGTATCCTTCAGCTTCCCGAAACACAGGGGCTTTATGCCGTAAGGGTCTCTGGCAATCAGCATTTTCCCCTCATCAATGTAAATGAGGTTATAGGTCCCCTTTAGGCTTTCCATATAGTCCTGAAAGCTTTCCAAGGGGCCGTTGATTTTATTCACAAGCTCGCAAAAATTAAAATTCCGATTTAAGATGGTGCCGTCCAGAGCAATCATGGAATTTCCATGGTCTGTCTGATACACGAAGGGCATCATCGGCTCATATTTGGTATTGTGGGAAAAGAGATATTTCACAAAACCGATGCCGACCGATCCGCAGATATCTTCGATAATCTGTTGATTCAGTACTTCCGAAAGCAGACCCTTTCGCTTTAATTCACAGACTCTTTGCCCTTCCATGGTGGTGATGCCGAATCCCTCCTGTCCTCTGTGCTGCAATGCATAGAGTCCCACCTCCAGGAGGTCCGTAATATCGTTCTTTTTATCAAAAGAAAAAATGCCGCACAGTCCGCTCACACAGCACCTCCTAGAGAGAGATCCGCTCATTCATCTCCTGAACGGACTGCTTCATTTTTTCCTTGTATTGTCTAAGCTTCTCTTTTAAATCCGGGTTGGACAGCGCCAGCATCTCTACCGCAAGAATGGCTGCATTTTCCGCACCGTTGATGGCAACGGTGGCAACCGGAACGCCTTTCGGCATCTGTACCGTGCTAAGCAGGGCATCCATGCCATCCAGGCAAGAGGACTGCACCGGTACCCCGATTACCGGTTTGATAGACAGTCCGGCCAGTACCCCCGCAAGATGAGCTGCCTTTCCGGCAAAGGCAATGATAATATCAATCTTATTCTGCTCCATACTCTCCACATAATCCAAAATAAGATTCAAAGAACGATGGGCTGAAATCACACGGCAGTCATATTCCACGGAAAAATCTTTCAAAACAGCAGCAGACTTTTTTACAATTTCTTCATCGGAAATACTTCCCATAATCAAAGCGACTTTCATATTTCTCCTTTCAAAAGGCCATAACAAGAAAAGAACCGTAAAAAGAGGGCCGGGACAGTCCTTTGTACAGGCCTTCTCGGGAAGGACTCCCGATATTGACCTGTACAGGGGAAAACTGTTCCTTCATTTCCTCTTTTATACAGTTCCTTTTTCCAAATACGAATATATCTTTAAGGGTTCTACATAGCTGTCTCCGTCAAAAACACGCATATTTCCGCCGGACAGCTCATCGATTAAAATCACTTCGCCATTACAGCGTCCAAATTCCAGCTTAATGTCATAGAGGGTCAGACCTTTCTTCGCCAGATCCTCTTTGATGATTCCGGAAATCTCTTTAGTCTTTTCTTTCAGCTCTTTGTACTCTTCTTTCGTAAGAATCCCCAGCATAGCCAAAGCATCCTTCGAAATCGGCGGGTCATTTCTCTGATCATCCTTTAAGGTGACTTCTACGAAAGTCTCGGGAAGCACGGTTTTGTCCTGGATATACGCCCCGTACCTGCGGATAAAAGACCCTGTTGCAATAAAGCGGGCAATCACCTCCAGCCCCTTTCCAAAGACCTCACAGGGTAGCACAGTCATAGTGTTTTCCGCTACATTTGCATCCACATAATGTGTCTTCACGCCGTTCTTTCTTAAGAGCTCAAAGAAATACTTACTGCACTTCAAATCCTCTTTTCCAACGCCCTCAATGGTCAGGGCAACGGCATTTGCCCCCGGATCAAATACGCCATTCTCTCCGGTGACATCGTCTTTAAACTTTAAGACCAGGTTGCCGTCCTCCAGTTTAAAAACATCCTTTGTTTTTCCGGTGTAAATCTTCTGCATAAATTCCTCCTTAAACTCACTGAAACGGTTCTCCAGAAATAAATGAAGCCTCGGAAGCAGGCTTCAAGTGAAACCTGCCTCCGGGGCTTTTATCCCTAAGGTGTCATACTGCCGTGCAGTATGTGTATCGCTCGGACCAGCTTTACCGGAACCCTAGATACACTTTCTCTCGTGATTTATTCTTGGGAATTAGTTCGAATTACGCCAATATCAAACATCATCTCCAGCTTTTTGTCAAGGGGTTTTCTTAAAACTCATCTTAGTATTTTTCACTCAGCAAAAAATCCGCCATATGAACAATCTTAACCCCATTAACATTTCCGCCTGCCAAGTCATCCAGGGTCACCACGTACTTCGGATAATGATCCTTAAGCTCCAAAAGATTCGCCAGCTCCCGATCCGAATCCTCCGGTAAATTGCGACAAACCTGCACATAGATTCGCTCATCTCGACGAACTCCTACAAAGTCTATCTCCTTTGTCTCGTTTTTTCCTATATAGACATCATATCCTCTTCTTCTAAGCTCAAAATATACTAAGTTTTCCAACATGGAAGCAATAGACTTAGGATTGAAGCCCATAATGCAGTATTTGAGAGAAGGATCTGCCAGATAAAACTTTTCCTGTGTTTTTAGCACAGACTTTCCCTGTAAGTCATATCTTGGACAACGGTAGATCACGAAGGCTTTTTCCAAATAGCTTAAGTAGTTATATATAGATTCAATGG
>CAUSUG010000004.1:0-26385 GCA_963534765.1 uncultured Oribacterium sp. | reverse complement strand
ATATTAGGAGAGGGCAAGGGGGGCATGGAGAGCGAAGGTGAAATCTAAAAAGAAAATGGAGTTACCGATGTGCAAGATCAGTAACCCCCCAAATCTAAACCAAAATATTTTAGTTCGTGCAAATTATAGCACGGACAGCCATGGGAGGCAAACACTATGAAAATAACGATTGATATAGACGATTCTGCTTACAACTACTTTAAAGACCTGGCAGAGGACATGGGATGTCTGGTGGAAACACTAATCAATAACGAAGTGGAAGCAGTTCACCACAGAGCCGAGCTAGCGAAGTGGAGGGAAGAAGACCTTGAAGAAGAGGATTTACGCTGGGAGGACTGCTATATTCCCGATGAAGATTAAGGAGACGACTAATGAAAGTGAACGGTTTCCAGATAAATATAGACGAGCTTGCCGAGCTCCTGCACATCTCTGTCGACGAGTACCGGCACAGGCTTAAAAAGGACAGACTAACCATTAGGCAGATTTTAGCAATATCGAAGTACGTGGGCTTTAGCTTAGAAGAGACTATGGACTACTTCTTTGCCGACTTCGATGCGAAAAGATACAACCTAAGTAGAAAGATAATAAGGGAGGGAAAGAAAAATGCGTGATTACAGAGTGCCAAAAGCCGTAGGGGGATTTAATCCTCAGAAGCTTTATACAGAGATTCTTAAGTCGGAAAGCACAGAACGCTGGTGCAGGGAGGATTATGGTGTCATGACTTTAATCTCCAACTACGTAGCCTTATATATCGTTCCCGGAAAATACCCTCTGGCAGATGGCCTTATTGCAGGGGCTAATCTTAGGGCTTTAATACCCGATTGGGATAACGGAGAACCTTGCGAGGATACCAGGTCAGAAGTGACACTAGCTAATAAGACGGTAGCAAAGGTTTTCCGGAAGGGTGAAAAGGATTTTTATTTCAACAAAAAACTTTTCAAATACTTCACAGACGACACCTTCGAGTATCGAATGCCGGAGAGAGGAAATTCGTTGTATGTAGCCTATAAAGGCAAGCTTATAGCAATGATTCTTGGAATCCGAGTTCCTAAGTAAAGGAGGCACACCATGCCAAGGCATAGAATTAACCGCCCTAAGGGCGAAGAGGTTAGGATTTTCTTAGAAATAGGCAAGGCTAAACAAGGTGTGAAGCAGAGCGCTGTAGCTAGGTATCTGGGAGTATCAGAGAAGACCGTCAGTATAAGAAAGTCTGACGGGGAGTGGAGTCTTCCGGACTTCGCCCAGCTTTGCAAATACTTTAAGGCTACCGACGAAGATATCGTCAGCATGGTAAGGAGCTATCAATGAAAATTGTAATTGTAAAAGCATTGTCCGTTATAAATCTTGTGTTCCTCATGGCCGTAATCTCCGCACTCGACACAGAGACGATAGAGGCGAGCGTGTTTACGACCTGTACGCTGGCGAGTGTTGTAGTAGGAGTAGTGCTAATGCACATCCTGGAACACTTGAAAAGGAAGGAAAGGAGACGGCGGGAGAATGAAAGACAAGCTAAGTTATACCTACGAAGAAGCTCTGGAAGAAGAAAAGGAGCTTGAAGGAAAGATAAGGGCTGAACTTGACAGCCTAGGTAAACCGGAGCTTATGGCAGTTGTGAAGGATTACGCTGCAGTACACTCCATCCGGCTCACTATAGCAGTATATGAGGGGTGCTAATCACTTAGCCGGGAGGGCTAACAACATGAGACGACTTGAATTAGGAATACTGGGATTTTCGATACTGCTTTTATTCATTACAGGCTACTGCATCGGTAAATCCGTTTGCATCGGACCCGTAGGAGAGCAGTACAGGTTAGCCAGTTTGGCGGGTGGATTTTTACAGTTTTTAGTAACAGTAGGTTTATTTATAGCAATAGGAAAGGAAGAAATATGACTTTAACACTTGGTAATGACGAATTTAACACCTTAGCGGAGATTATCGCTAAGAAGGTAGCGGAAAGCATTAAAGGATGCGTTCCGGAGAAGGTTAAGGAAGAGGCGGTTAAGGAAGTAAAAGAAGTAAAGACTGAGGCTAAGAAGGAAGTTAAGGATGAGACCATTGAAGCTAAGAAGGAAGAATCAGGATTAAGCCTTGAGCAGGTAATCAAAGCCGTGAAGGATTACACCCTGAAAGATAAGGACGGAGCAAAGAAGTTAAAGCCAATACTACAGTCCTTAGGAGTAGAAAGGCTTTCCCTGCTGCCTAATGACAAGCTCCCCGAGTTTGTAGAGGGAATCCGTAAAGTGGGGGTAGAAATCTAATGCCGGAACATGAGAATCGAGCGCACGCTCTTCTTTCAGCCAGTGGCTCGCATAGATGGATGACTTGCCCTCCCTCTGCAAGGCTAGAGGAGTGCTGTGAGAATAGGACATCAGACGCAGCCAAAGAAGGAACCCTTGCCCATGAGCTCTGTGAGATAAAGGTAGCAACACTTAGAGGCGAGGATGTCAAGGAATCCGACTATGAGAAGCTCCTTAATGACCCGATGTACACCGAAGAAATGGGGGTTTGCACTAACAGTTATGCAGAGTTTTGCGTAGAGACTGCAAAGGAAGAGAAGGGGCTCCCCATCATCGAGGTAGAACTTGACTTAACTGCTTATATTCCGGAAGGCTTCGGCACTGTGGACTGTGTGATCGTAAGCGAGAAAACCCTTCACATCATAGATTTTAAGTATGGTCGAGGTGTAGATGTATCTCCGGTAGAAAACAGCCAGCTAATGATTTATGCCTTAGGCGCCTATGACCTATACAGTTCATTCTACGACTTTGAAAATGTAAAGCTTACGATTGTGCAGCCGAGGCTGTCCGCAGAGCCTAAGACTTGGGAGTGCAGTATTCAGGACCTATTAGACTTTGGGGAAAGACTAAAGCCCGTTGCGGCACTCGCCTTTAAAGGCGGAGGAGAGTTTGCTCCATCAGAACACACCTGCCTATTCTGCAAGGCGAAGTACACCTGTAGGGCAAGGGCAGACAAGAACCTATCTACGATGTTTTTACAGGAAAAGGATCCATACACTTTATCCAATGATGAGATTGGGGAGATTCTGGCCAAGGTCGCAGATTTTCCGAAGTGGATAAAAGACTTAGAGGATTACGCCTTAGAACAGCTTCTTGCCGGAAAAGAAATCAAAGGCTACAAGGCAGTAGAAGGAAGGTCAAGCAGAGTATGGAGCGACGAAAAGAAAGCCTTTGAAGTAATCATAGAGGACGGAACAGAGGAGAAAGACCTCTATGAGACAACGCCTTTATCCCTAGCAAAGATTGAGAAGCTTCTAGGGAAAAAGAAGTTTGCTTCCTTAGTTGGGGAGTATGTAACAAAATCGCAAGGAAAGCCAACACTTACGCTTTCTAGTGATATAAGACCATCAATTCAGGACGCAAAGTCCATGTTTACAGAAGAAGGAGAAAATTAATTATGGGAACAGCAATTACTACAGGAATCGTTAGATTATCTTACGCACACATCTTTGAGCCGGCAGCAGACTTATCCGGAAACATTAAGTACCAGGCTACTTTACTGGTTCCGCAGTCTGATACCAAGACCATTAGTGATGTAGAAAAAGCCATTGAGGAAGCTAAGCAGCTGGGAAAGGATAATAAGTTCCAAGGGAAGATTCCTCCGAAGCTTACTATCTCTTTCGTAGACGGTGACGGTACAAGACCTACAGACGGCGAGCCTTATGGCGAGGAGTGCCACGATCACTACATCATTACAGCAAAGGCTAATGAGAACCGCCCGCCATTAGTGGTAGATAAGAACTTACAGCGTATCTTAGACCAGACTGCGGTATACAGCGGATGCTATGTAAGGGCGAACATCAACTTCTATGCTTACAACTCCAACGGCAACAAGGGAATTGCCTGCGGACTTAACGGCATTCAGTTTGTCCGTGATGGAGAGCCATTAGGCGGCGTTCAGATTACGGCAGAAGGCGCATTCGGAGACGGCTTCGAGTTCGCAGAGGACGACAGCGTGGACGATATTCTTTAATCAGAAAGGGGAGGCTATGAAGCACTTAAGTATTGACATTGAAACATCCTCGGATGTGGATATTAGAAAATGCGGAGCGTTCAAATATGCAGAGTCGGAAGCATTCCGCATCATGCTCCTAGCCTATGCCTTTGATGATGAGCCTGTGGAAGTTATAGACTTAGAAAAAGGGGAGGAAATGCCCCTTTTTCTTTTACAGGCTTTACAGGATAAAGAGGTAATCAAGCACGCATACAACGCTTCTTTTGAGTGGCTTTGCTTAAATAGAATGGGATATGAAACACCTATAGAGCAATGGCAATGCACTATGATTCACGCCATGTACTTAGGTTTTCCTGCGGGACTCGAAGCTACCGGAGAAGCTGTAGGACTTCCGGAAGATAAGAAGAAGCTTGCAATAGGTAGGCAGTTAATTAAATACTTCTGTATCGGTCCTTATAAGCCTGATGCGGATAAATGGAATCTCTTTAAAGACTACAACCGTAAGGATGTAGAAGCGGAGAGGGCGATAGAAAGAAAGCTTTCTTCCTTCCCTGTTCCGGAGCTTGAATGGGAGAGATGGCGAAGGGATGTTCTTATGAACTACACCGGCGTAGGAGTAGACATGGAGCTTGTTACCGGAGCATTAGCCATACAGGAAGAAAGTGTGCAGCGTCTTACAAATGAAGCCGTAGCCTTAACCGGCTTAGAGAATCCAAACAGCCCAACGCAACTTCTGGAATGGGTAAATGCACAGGGCATAGAGCTTAAGAGCATACAGAAGAAGGATGTGCAGGACGCTTTATCCGGAGATCTCCCTCCGAAGGTCAGAAGGGCTTTAGAGATACGGCAGCAGTTAGGGAAAACATCGGTTAAAAAGTACGATGCGATTCTAGCTTGTGTATGTGAGGACGAAAGAGTTCGAGGCATTTCCCAGTTCTACGGAGCAAGGACAGGTCGCTTTAGCGGTCGCCTTGTGCAGATGCAGAATTTACCCAGGAACTACTTAGAGCCATTAGAGGATGTCCGGGAGATTGTGAAAGCAAGGGACTATGAAACGCTGGATCTAATCTATCCAAGCATAGCAGACACCCTGTCTCAGCTTATCCGTACAGCCTTTGTTCCTAAGGACGGGAAGAAGTATGTCGTTGCAGACTTCTCCGCTATTGAGGCCAGAGTTATTGCCTGGCTTGCAAGGGAAGAATGGGTAAATCAAGTATTTGCAACGCATGGAAAGATTTATGAGGCGACAGCCTCTCAAATGTTCCATGTTCCTATTGAAAAGATTGTAAAAGGGAATCCGGAATATGCCCTACGGCAGAAAGGTAAGGTTGCGACTCTTGCCTTAGGCTATCAGGGAGGGACGAATGCCCTTATTTCTATGGGGGCTTTAGACATGGGACTTTCAGAAGAGGAACTTCCGGAAATTGTTACCAGATGGAGAGCTGCTAACAAGAACATTGTAAGGCTTTGGTATAAGGTTGGAGAGTGTGCCCTGGCCACTACGAAGGACGGAAGGGCGAGAACCTACAACGGATTAATCTTTAGGCTGGAAGAGGATTTAAACAACGGCCTTCGTTTCCTCACTATTGAACTACCGAGCAAGCGAAAGCTTTTCTATTGTAAGCCCTTTGCCGGAGCGGGGCGGTTCGGTGATGTTTTAACTTTCTTTTCCCAGAACCAAACTACGAAGAAATGGGGGGAAGAACAGACCTTCGGCGGGAAGCTTGTGGAGAACATTGTGCAGGCCATTGCCAGGGACTGCCTCTGCGTGACCCTTGACAGGATAGCAGAACAGAGTTTACAGCCGGTTTTTCATGTACACGATGAAATAATTGTGGAAGCAGACGAAAGCCTCACAGTAGAGGAATTATGCGATATTTTCGCCATTCCTATACCTTGGGCAAAGGGATTGATACTTAAAGGAGCTGGATTCGATGGATACTTCTATCAAAAGGATTAGTACGGCCAAAAGCCGAAAAAGTAAAGATTGGAAAGAAAAGGCCGTCACTTGGGAGAAGTTCCTCGCGCTCTTTAAAAATCCTAAGGTAGGCAAGGAAACCATGGAAGAGTATCTTGCTCTTCCTAAGGACAAGCAGGACGCCCTTAAGGACGTTGGAGGCTTTGTAGGCGGCACCTTAAAGGACGGCATCCGGAAAGCGCAAAATGTATTAAGCCGGAGCCTTATCACTTTAGACCTTGATAACATGGCTGACTCTGATACGGAGGACGTTTACCGGTCTATAGACTTGTTAGGCTACAGGGCTTTAGTGTACAGCACAAGAAAGCACCAAAGCCATAAGCCAAGACTTAGGATCGTGTTCCCTTTGGAAAAGGAATGCACGAAAGAAGAATATGAGCCTATAGCCAGGATGTTAGGAAGCAGAATAGGGATTGACCTTTGTGACCCTACCACCTTCGAGGCTTCCCGACTTATGTACTTCCCATCTATCTGTAAGGGCGCCGACTATGTGTACAAGGTCTTTGACGGTGAAGAGGTAAATGCTGAGAAGGTTCTGGGGCTATACCACGACTGGAAGAACATCGCAGAGTGGCCAAAGTGTCAAAGTGAGAATCTTCTCATTAGACGGGAAATCACGAAGCAGGGAAATCCTCTGGAGAAGTCGGGGCTTATCGGAGCCTTCTGTAATGCCTATGATATTCCCTCAGCCATAGAACACTTCCTAACAGGAATCTATCTTCCAACAGATAGGCCGGATAGATGGACTTACGCAGACGGTAGTACGACAGGCGGCGCAGTTTTATACGACCGTGACACCTTCATGTACTCCCATCATGCTACGGATCCTATCAGCGGAATACTGGTAAACGCCTTTGACCTTGTTCGACTCCATAAGTTCGGAGACCTTGATGAGAAGGCCAGTCCGAATACAAAGGAAGAAAATAAGCCATCATTTAAGGCGATGTGCAGTTTCGTAAATAATGACCCGACGGCAAGGAGTACTTTAGACCTGGAACGCATGAAGGCCTTTGAAATGGTAGACGGAGAAGATTCTCCGGAAGACGGCGGGAAAGTAGAGAGCATATCCAAGGAAGACGTTGCCTGGATGTCGGACCTTAAGAGAAATGAGGACGGGAGAGTGCTTCCCACCATCAATAACCTTGAGGCCATCATGCAGAACGACCTTCATATCAAAGGAAAGATATACTCCGACTCCTTTACCGGGAGAAACTACTGCGGAGGTGCGGTACCTTGGGATAAGACAGGCTATCACGAATGGACGGATGAAGACGATTGCGGACTGATCGGATACATAGAGACCGCCTATGCAGTCTATCATAAGGATAAATGTTATACCGCCTTAACCAATGTTCTTCGGAATAACCGGATAAACTCCGTAGCGGATTACCTCAATTCCTTATCTTGGGACGGCGTAGAGCGTGCAGAGACGCTCTTTATCGACTACTTAGGCGCAGAGGATAATTGCTATACAAGGGAAGTAACCTTAAAGACTTTACTGGCTTGTGCCATAAGAGCCTATAAGTTCGGTGCTAAGTACGACAACATGCTTATCCTTACCGGGGAACAGGGCATTGGAAAAAGCACCATACTAGAAAGGCTGGGAAAGGATTGGTTTGCAGACTTTAAGGCAAGAACTGTCGGAAAGGAAGCCGAGGAAGCCATAGCCGGAAAGTGGATTGTGGAGATGGGAGAACTTGCAGCGCTTAATAAGCAGGAATCTGAGGATATCAAACAGTTCCTATCTATGAAGAGCTCCTATCACAGAGAAGCTTACGGACGGCGAAGCATAGAGCACAAAAGAAAATGCGTGTTCTTCGGCACCAGTAACAAGGATGAGTTCCTACGGGACGAAACGGGAAACCGAAGATTTTATCCTTTGCCGGTAGGCGTGAAGAAGCACAAAAAGAACATCTGGAGAGACCTAACAGGCTCGGAAATAGACCAGATATGGGCAGAGATAGCCTTTAAGGTTGACGCCTGTTTAGGAGATTACGACGCATTGCAGTATCAGGTTCTTAGCGAGGAAAGCAATAAGATTCTGGCAGAGCTGCATGAGGAATTTATGGAACAGGATCCTATTCAGTCTATGGTAGAGAAGTTCGCCGCTATGCAAGTACCGGTTAAATGGATGGAAATGGATTTAGCACAAAGGATAACCTTCTTAGAGGGAAATATGACCTATGACGGGGAGCTTATGTCTCTACCGTATCTATCTCCGCAGAATATCCACTGCGAGCTTTTAAAGATGCCTCTGGGAAGCTTAAAGCGTTTGGATTCGCATAGATATCTCAGATGTATAAAGGTCATTAAAGGCACTAAGAAAGCAAGACTAAGGGATGAAAATTATGGACAGGTAAGGTGTTATAAGTTACTAAATATTGACATCAAAGGACGGAAATAGCGTGTGACTAACTCTTTCAAAAAGAGCGTATTTTGTGACTAATGTGACTAACTCTTTCAATTTTAGCAAAAACTAAAAAATTTGAATCAAAAAAAGTTAGTCACATTAGTCACAAAAATCAAAGAGTTAGTCACACAAGAAATCAAGTGTTTATGCGGTTCTAAGTGCTATTTGTGACTAAGTGACTAACTTTTTATAAAAATAAAAGATTACTGGAGCAGATAGCAGTACATAGTAAAACCATTAAATACGTGTATATATAGGCGTTATTTAATAATTAACTGCGTGTATGTTGTGCGCTGTGGGCATATACGCGCGTGAGGGATTTTTTGGTCACTTAGTCCCTCGCACCAAAAACGAAAGGGATGTTTATGCTGGAAAAGGAGATTGAAAAGAAGTTTAAAAAGGCGCTGGAAGCGAAGGGGTGTTTAGTCTACAAATTCGCTTCCCCAAACTGTCGAGGCGTTCCGGATAGACTCGTTATCACCGATGCCGGTAGAGTTCTATTCGTTGAACTTAAGACGGAGAAGGGAGTTCTTTCTAAACTGCAGAGAATACAACTTAAAAAGCTTCGGGATTTCAGGCAACAGACTTTTGTTCTTTATGGCCTTCCGGAAGTAGAAGAATTTGTAAACAATATTGATGATTGGAGGTGATGCTGATTGATAATAGGAATTTGCGACTATTGTGGGATTGAAATTAGAGAACCTAAGAGCCAGTGGATTCGGTCGAAGGAACATTTTTGCAGTAGAAAATGTCACATGCTAAAAATGAATGCCGAGCTTAATCCAACGAGAATGACCGATGAGGTAAAGGCTAAGCTATCAAGGGCAAGACTGGACAGTGGTTTGAAAAAATGGTACCAGAAGATATCTGGACGCCATACACACAGAGTGATAGCAGAGGCAATACTCGGTCGCCCACTGAAAAAAGGAGAAGTAGTCCATCATATTAACGGGAATAAAAGAGATAACAGGGCGGAGAATCTTATGATTTTTAAAAATCAAGCTGAGCATGCCCGGTGGCACGGCTGCCATAAGAAAGGAGGTGATGCCGTATGAAGTTCATTCCACATAATTACCAGGCAATATGTATAGATAAAGTCGTACACCAAAATGCTGTCGGTCTTTTCTTGGATATGGGCTTGGGTTAGCAAAACCATTATTACATTGTCTGCAATTGAGGAATTAAAGGATAGGCTGGAAGTGTCTAAGGTTCTCATTATCGCCCCTAAGAAGGTAGCGGAATCGACCTGGACTAACGAATCTAAGAAATGGGATCACACGGCGGACTTTAAAATCTCTAAAGTGATGGGCTCTCAAAAGGAACGGCTTAGAGCCTTACAGACTAATGCGGATATCTATGTAATTAACCGGGATAATGTTATGTGGCTTTATCAAACCTTAGGAAATGACTGGTTCTTTGATATGGTTGTGGTAGATGAGAGCTCAAGCTTTAAAAATCCACAATCCCAAAGGTTCAAGGCTTTAAAGAAATCCTTGCCGAAGATATCAAGGGTAATTTGCCTTACCGGTACGCCGAGCCCTAAGAACCTTTTAGACCTATGGAGCCAGATTTATTTACTTGATCAGGGGGAAAGGTTAGGTAAATTTATCACGCATTACCGGACAAGGTATTTTGATTCCGACTTTATGGGTTTTGACTATCGACCGAAGAAGGGCGCAGAGCAGGCTATCACAAAGAAGATCTCCGATATCTGCATAAGCCTGAAAGCGAAAGACTATCTGGAGCTTCCCTCTATCGTCTATAACGAGATTCCCGTTGAGCTGGATAAGAAAGCCTTAAAGGCCTATCAGGAATTGGAAAAGAATATGGTTTTATCTCTCGAGGAGTCAGAGATAACTGCGGTATCTGCCGGAGTGCTTACAAACAAGCTTTCTCAGTGTGCCAATGGCGCAATCTACGATGAGGATAAAGTGGTTAACCATATCCACGACTGCAAGCTGGAGCGCTTTACGGAGCTTGTGGAAGAGTTGAATGGAGAGTCCGCGTTGGTCTTTTATAATTTTAAGCATGACAAGGATAGGATCCTGAAAGCATTAGAGAAGTCCGGTTTAGAAGTTAGAGAGTTTAAAAGCCCTAAGGATGAGGAAGACTGGAATAAGGGAAAGATAGATATATTACTTGCCCACCCTGCAAGTACGGCTTATGGAATCAATCTCCAGTACGGCGGACGGCACATTATTTGGTTCTCGCTGCCGTGGAGCTATGAGCTGTATGCCCAGGCGAATGCCAGACTATTCCGACAAGGGCAAGAAAAGCCGGTTATCGTGCATGAGCTGCTTTGTACGGATACGGTAGACCACGATATTAAAAAGTCCCTCTCTGAAAAGGGGCAGAATCAAGAGGATGTACTTAGAGCCTTAAAAGCAAGGCTTGGAAAGGTGGAATGATATGAAACTTAAAAAAGAGATAGGACAACTAATAAATTGCTATTTACTGGTGGAGTTTTTCAGAGAAAACGCAATTCCGGATTTAAAGGACATTCTGCCGGAAATAGCGGACTCAGTCTATGAAGTAGAGGAAAAACTGGAAGAGTTTTCGGAGATGATAGAGGAAAAGGCTATTGATGTGGCGGAGAAAGAAGCAGAGGAACTTACAAAAATGACAAAGGAAGAACGGAAAGAATTCAAATACAGGACACCGCGGAAAATTGCGATAGTCACCGATGATGACGGCTGGAAATCATGCGAGTGTCCAACTTGTAGAGAAGAACTGGACGATTTGGAAACATTTGATTACTGTCCCTACTGTGGACAAAAATTAGATTGGAGTGTGTTGAATGATTGAGATTACAGAGAAAGATTTAGTGGATGTTCCGTTGGATCCGGTAAACCATCCTTCTCACTATGAGACAGGGAAATACGAGTGTATAGGGGTAATGCTTGAGACTCAGGGGCCAGAAGCCGTGAAAGGATTCTGTATCTGTAATGCCTTCAAGTATTTGTATCGGCACAGAAAGAAGAATCAAACAGAGGATATAGAAAAAGCAATATGGTACCTGAACAGATACCTTGAGCTTGCAAAGGAGTAGCCTATGCTCAAGCCTTTAAACTTTGGAAACTATCAAGCCATGAAAAGGTATAGCTATAACCAAATGAACGCCTGGGCGGTGTCGGTATATCAAAGCGGATTCGAGGACGGACAAGAATCTATGCCGAGTATCTTGGAATTTGACAAGGACACAATGACGGAGTTCCTGTTAGGGATAGACGGCATAGGAGAAAAGACCGTAAAGAAAATTGTTCAAGCCTTTATAAATAAGGGCGAGAGTGCATGGGAGATAGATGCAGGAGGAGAAGAATGACAAAGGAACAATTAAAGAAGTACCGAGGCTGGAAGCAAAACATCGGTATACTGGAGAAGGAGATATCCAACATGCTGGGAGAGACTGTCCATGACTTCGGCCACGACTACTCGAAGGGCTTTAAAAAGGTCGTACACCTTGACGGATTCAATCAGGAGCTTTACGAGAGGCGGCTTAAAAAGCTTTCAGAACTCGAAGCAAAAATCCGTAAAGTAGAAAGCTGGATAGAGTCTATAGAGGACGATAGGCTACGCTTTGTTATCCGGAGCCGATATACAGAGGATAAAACTTGGCGCTGGATAGCCAGGAAGCTGGGCAATGTATCCGAGGAATATGTAAGAATCGTTATCCACGATAGGTCTTTCGAGAAAAAATAGCAAAAATGTGAAAATTGTTCGTTTTGTTCGGAAAGTTCGTTTTACAATAATAATGGACTTGGTGTCGGAACGCATCTTGCCATTTGCCATGTAACATGGAACTCCTTTTGAAGCTTGGAGCCACTTAGCGGTGGCTCCCTTTTTGTTACTAAAGGATATTGTTGGAAAGGGGATGAGCCTTAGTGAAAAACAAAGACGATTTAACAGACAAGCAGAAAAAATTTATTGAAGAATACCTGATTGATATGAACGGCACAAGGGCTTATCGTGCCGCATATCCTACGGTAAAGAATGATGAGACAGCAGGAGCGGCGGCTTGTCGGCTGTTAAAGAATGTTAAAATAAAACAGGCAATCGAGCCAATTCTTGAAAACATGAGTAGCGACCGCATGGCCACAGCTACAGAGGTGATGGAATACTTAACTTCCGTAATGCGCGGCGAGTCTACGGCAGAGGTTGTAGTAGTCGAAGGACTTGGTGACGGCTGTTCCGAAGCAAGACGCTTCAAAAAGGCGCCGGACGAAAAAGAAAGGCTGAGGGCTGCTGAATTACTCGGTAAGCGATTTGGATTGTTCAAGGATAAGGTTGAAGTGTCCGGTCTTGAAGCCGAGCGGTCTAAGCTGGATAACCTGTTAGAGCAGTTAGGTGCCGGCGGTGATTCATGAGTACCGGGCAACTTCTCCTGTCGGACAAGTACAAGGCCTTCCTCCGGTGCAACGCTTCTGTAGAATTCCTTGAAGGCACGACGTATGCAGGAAAGACGACCGTAGGACTGTTTAAGTTCATGCTGAAGGTCGCAAGCAGTAAGAAGAAGCTCCACATCATAGCGGCAAAGGATACCGGTACAGCAGAAAAGAATATCATCAACAAGGACTTGGGCATTGTAGACGACTTCGGCGCACTTGTTGAGTACAACGGAAACGGCACCAGCGAAGACAAAATACCGCACATCCTTTTCCATGCAAGCGGAGGGGATAAGACAGTATATGTTTTAGGTTATGGCGATAAAAAGAAGTGGCAGAAAGCCTTAGGAGGACAGTATGGATGCCTTTACATCGATGAGATAAACACGGCGGATATTGATTTTGTCCGTGAGGCGGCAATGCGCTGCGATTACATGATGGGAACCTTGAATCCTGACGATCCTTCGCTTCCCGTCTATTCCGAGTATGTAGACCATGCAAGACCTCTTCCGGAGTGGGAGAGCGAAACACCGAAAGAAATAAGAGATTGCTTAGTGAAAGAACCGAAGCCCGGCTGGGTGCATTGGTTCTTTTCTTTTACCCATAATTTGGGATTACCTAAAGAAAAGCTTGAGCAGATTCTTAGGAACACACCTAGGGGCACAAAGATATGGAAAAATAAGATTGAGGGTCTGCGCGGTCGCTCTACAGGCCTTGTATTCTCTAACTTCGAAGAAAAGATTCATGTACTTAGCAGACAGGAGATTGCGAAGATTCCGCATAGCATTAATCCTTTTGTGAAGTTTACCGCGGGGCTTGATACCTCCTATTCCTCTCATTCTGAGGACACTATAGCCATGATGTTCTTAGGCATTACTAAGGACAAGCGCTGCATAGTGCTAAGAGAATGTGTATACAACAACAGGGATAGGCAGGAGCCTTTAGCACCATCGGACACAGCTGTAAAGTTCATAGCTTTCCTGGAATCCTGCCGGAAGGACTACGGCTTTGCGAGAGATGTGTTCATTGATTCAGCAGACCAGGCGACCATTACGGAACTTAAGAAGCTTAAGCGGAACCACGGAAGCCTTTACACCTTTGTAAACAGCTACAAGAAAGTAAGTATCATTGACAGAATTAACTTCCAGCTAGGCTGGCTTGCGGAAGGGAAGTATTTAGTATCCGAGGATTGCACAGAGCATATCAGAGAGTTGAACAGCTATTCTTGGGAGGAAGATAAGGATATTCCTGAGGACGGACACGATCACACGGTAAACGCCGCACAATATGCTTGGATACCGTTTAGAAAGCTGATTGGAGAGATAAACAGTGGGATGGATAAAGAGTATGACAGATAAGTTTAAAAAAGGATTACAGAACTGGCTACAGATTCAGCCTGTAAGCCCCTATCATGTTTCGATTCAAAGCTTCATGGATTTTGAGACTGCTGCCATTAGGAATCGAATATGGTACAGAGCAGACGGAAACGAACTGGAGCAGCTGTATCAGCAGTGCAGAATGCTAAATGATGCGCAGAAGTTCTGGGGCGCAAAGCCTACAGCGGGCATGGAGATTCGGAAAATCCATACAGGGCTTCCCGGATTAATCGTAAAAATGCTTAGTGCCATCGTTCTTCCGGATATGAATGCTTTCGAGTTTGACAGCGATATCCAGAAGAACCTTTGGGAGGAAATCGAAGAGGAAAACCACTTTGAAGCCCTAATGGATACCTGCCTAAAGGACACCCTTGTAGTTGGTGATGGTGCTTTCCGTATCGTGCTGGATCCGGCAGAAAGCGCACATCCGATTATTGAATGGGTACCGGGAGAGCGCGTAGAGTTCGTCTATCGCTACGGCAGATTGAAAGAAGTTATCTTCAAGATTCCATGGGATAAAGGCGATGTGCTTCATGCGCACTACGGTAGAGGCTATATCCGGCATAAGCTGTATAGGAATGAGCAGGAATATCCTTTGCCGGAGGGCGTGCAGGACTGGACCTTTGACGAAAGCCTGATGATGGCCGTACCTTTTAAGATTTATGAGAACGCAAAGTATGAGGGAAGAGGTTCTTCCATCTATGATGGAAAGCTGGACTCCTTCGATGCCTTAGACGAAGCATGGAGTCAATGGATGGACGCTTTGAGGGCAGGACGGTCTAAGACCTATGTTCCTGAAAGCTTCATTCCAAGAGACCCAAACAGCGGAATGCTTTTAAAGCCTAATGCGTTCGACAATCGCTTTATTGCCGGAGCGGACGATATCTCCGAAGGTGCTAAGAACGCAATCACTGTTACGCAGCCAAATATCCCTCATGATAGCTATATGGCTTCTTACATCACCGCCTTAGACCTTTGCTTGCAAGGAATTATCAGCCCCTCCACTTTGGGGATTGATACGAAGAAGCTGGACAATGCAGAGGCACAGCGGGAGAAGGAGAAGACTACGCTATACACTAGAGCAAGCATTGTAAAGGCTATTCAAGAGCAGCTACCGCGACTTATTCAGCAGTGTATCAATGCAGAGAAAGTCCTCCGAGGAGAAAGCATTGAAGAAGTCAAGGTCAATATCCCCTTCGGCGAATACGCTTCGCCCTCATTTGAGAGTCAAGTAGAGACCCTCGCCAAGGCAAGACCTGGGGTTGCCATGATGAGTATCGAGGCACAGATTGAAGAGCTCTATGGCGATACCAAGGATGATGATTGGAAGAAGGAAGAAGTCGCAAGGCTAAAAGAGGAGCAAGGTATTTCCAGCGTAGAGGAGCCGGACTTTTCAGTAGAGGAGGGAATAGATGGTAGTCCAAATATTAAACCACAGCTACAAAATGAGCCCGGAGGAATACAGGCAGATGCTTAAGCTGGCATCTGAGCAAGTGCCTTTTGGGGTGTATGCTTTGGAAAAAGACGGCATGGCAGAGCTTAGAAAGGACGATTGCAAGAGCAAGGGTAAACTGAAAGAACTAATCAGGTCTTACCGCTTGCAAGGCTTTAAGGTGCATCAGAATGGCGTATGACATCGGAGAAGCCCTCGACAGAATCGAGGAGGAACTCATTGCTTCCATGATTCGAAACATGGGGCGGCATCGCATTGAGGAAATCAAGGAAGAGAAAGAATGGACCATGTGGCAGGCCGAACAGCTTAAAAGCCTTAGAGCCTATCGACAGGACAATAAGGAGAAGTATTCCGGAAGATTCTTAGCTATCAATGAAAAGATAGAAGAAGCTATCCGGGAGTCCTACGCTGCGGGTGGAATGCACGAAGAAAGAAAGATACTTCGTGCAGCCAAGAAAGGCGCAAAGCTTAGGCAGTCCATGAATCCCTTAACCGGAAGATTCTTCCAGCTTAACAAGGAAAAGCTGGAGTCCTTAATCAAAGCTACTAAAGCCGATATGACAAAAGCAGAAACCGCAATTCTCCGTATGGCCGACGATCAGTATCGTAAGGCCATTTTTAATGCGCAGGTTTACGCGAACAGCGGTGCCGGTACATACGAGCAAGCTGTAGACATGGCGACTAAAAGTATGCTGTCCAGCGGTCTTAATTGCGTAGAGTATAAGAACGGTGCCAGGCACACACTTCCAAACTATGCAAGAATGGCGGTACGGACTGCAAATAAGAGAGCCTATCTTAGCGGAGAGGGAGAGAAGAGAAGGAAGTGGGGCATTACCACAGTAATACTGGCAAAGAGAGGCAATCCTTGCCCGAAGTGCGCTCCGTTTGTTGGAAAAGTCTTTATTGACGATGTTTGGTCGGGAGGAAACAAGAAAGACGGTGACTATCCGCTTCTATCCAGCGCGATAGGTGCGGGGCTTTACCATCCGAACTGCAAAGACAGCCACACTACTTACTTCCCGGAACTTCATGCCGGAGAGGAGAAGTGGACTAAAGAAGAGCTGGAGGAGGTGGCAGAAGACTATAACCGAGAGCAAAAGGAAAAGCGGATCGAACATCAAGTATCGAAGTTTGAAAGGCTATCCCAGTTCTCGCTGGATCCAGAGAATAAGAAGCAGTTCGCACGGAAGGCGGAGCAGTGGAAAGCCCTGTCAAGCGCTATGGACGGCGAAAAGGAACTCTCGCATATCAAAGACGACGGCATTCGTGATATGGGGCACGTCAATCTTGAACTGGTGAACACAAAGAAGTATCATGATAAATTTGAAGGGCTGGGAAAGAATAAAGTGGTGAGTGAAGCATTATACAAAGAGGCTATGGAAATCTTGGAATCAAGAAACAATACATTCTACGAGGAGATAGTGGCCATAGACGCCAGAACAGGAAAGCGGCTTGTTAAAAACACATCGGCGGTTAATACGCGGGAGCACTCCTGCGGTTTTTCTGCAACTGAAGAAGAGAAATTAAATAGTTGGAGGATTCCTTTCGAGGTTCTTCACAACCATCCAAACAGTTCGTATCCGTCCAGGGATGATATAAAAAAGCTATTTGACAGAGAATGGCAGAGCGGTTCCACTATCAGCTGCCATGACGGCACAGTGTACAGAATCGAAAAACTAAAGCCTTTAGATAATATTGACGAATATATTCAGGACATGTACAATAAAACCAAAAGAGAGATGATAGGATATACGGATGCAACGATTGAAGATGAAACATCAAAAGCTATAATAGAGGCATTACAAAAATCGAGGCATTTAAATTTTCTAGAGAGGTAGAAGCCATGTTAATGGAAATCAATGGAGAACTGATTGATCTCGCGGATGACAGTAAAATGCCAAGTGCTGAGGAGTCAAAGAAAATAGTGATTCCGCCAGACTTAAGGGAGAAATTGAGAGAAGCCCGTGACGAAATAGCGCATAAATATGGGCTCTATTAAGTGCGAGTGGCATCATAAAAGAAAACTAATCTACCACCGTTCTTCGGTGGTATTTTGTTGCCCAAAAAGGAGCGATTATGGAACAATTCAAACAGATTTACAGGATTCTATCTATCCTACATAAGGCTATGGACTTGGAAGAATGGGACAGCAAGCTGCTTTCTCCGGAAGCATTAGGTATCAGCCTCCCCATGTGGTCAAGGCTTATGGCCATGCTCCTTAAAGAAGGATACATTACAGGAGGGGAAGCTTGGGAGTCCTTTGACGTAAGCTACCCGAAAGTAAAGCTTTCCCGCCCTGAGATTACACTTAAAGGCTTAGAGTATCTGGAAGAGAATAGCCTCATGAAGAAAGCCGGAGAAATGCTGAAAGAGGTTATTCATATCGTAAAATAGGAGGTAGCTATGAAGAAAGAAAAGCTATGGGACAGCTGGGAGGATTTTTCTTGGTTCTCCAAGCTAGCATTTATCCTGTCTATCCTGGCATTAATAGGCGTAGTAACGCACTGATTTCGTTACGATAGGCGCCCAAAAGGGCAATTATTGAGATAATTAAGGCGATTAAGTCAATCCATTTGTCCAGTAAGTATCTTTTAAGCGCTATGGAATTGAATGCTCTAAAGTGCCGCCCTTTGTGAGTGAGGACTGCCGAAAGAAAGGCTTGGTTTTCACCTATTCGGGATGTATGGATATAGCCTTCCTGCTCAAGGTACTCAAGACAGGATAAGAAAGAATCCCAGCTTAGAAAGTCCGGGGATTTTAGTTGTTTATTTACATCGAAAGTAAAATCGGGAAGATTATAGAGGTAGTGAAGTACCTTCTTAGAAGTAGAATCTATCATGCATTTTCTCCTTTTTTCTTTCATCATATCATGCTTTAAAGCACTGTCCATAGGGCGGTGCTTTTTATATTGCCCGAAGGCGTAAAACTACGAGGAGACACCTTGGCAAAACAGGGAAACTATATTGTGAGACACACATAAAACTGGAGGAGAATATGGAAAACAATGCACAGGGTCAAGAAACCCAACAAGGAACACAGCAGCCTAATAATCAGCAGGGAACGACTCAGAATCAGAACGGACAGAGTATGTCGGGGATTGATTATGACAAGCTTGCGCAGATTATTGAGGGAAGAACCAAGGCGGCAGAGGAATCAGCTATGAAAGGCTATTTCAAACAGCAAGGCCTTACACAGGAAGAGGTAGAAAAGGCAATTAACGCCTTTAAAGAGGAAAAGGCGAAGAATACGCCTGACTTAGCTACTCTCCAGAGTGGTCTTACTGCTGCACAGGAAGAGGCTAAGAGGGCAAAGCTTGAGCAGTTTGCTACTATGCAAGCGGTAAGCTTAGGACTTGACGCCAAAACAATTCCCTACGTCTTAAAGATGGCAGATTTTACCGCTTTAGACGGAAAGGAGCTTAAGGAAGAGGATGTTAAGAAGGCGCTGAATAAGGTGCTGGAGGATATCCCACAGCTTAAGGCTTCTAATACCAAGGCTACAGGGTTCCAAGCTGTAGGTGCAAACGGCGGTAGCAAAAATGAAAATGAATCGGAGGCACTAAAGAAGGCCTTCGGTCTAAGTTAATCCTAAATAGGAGAAAGGAAATTTAATTATGGCAGTATATCAGTACGCAGAACAGTTTACACAGTTTTTGGCACAGAAGTATGAGAAGGAGCTTTGCTCTGACGCATTAATGCGCAGTAATCCACAGATTACCTTCCTTAATGCGCAGACCATTAAGCTTCCTCGCCTTACCTTGTCCGGCTATAAGGACCACACAAGAACCGCAGGCTTCAATGCCGGCACTATCTCTAACGACTGGGAGCCTAAGAAGCTTGCCCACGATAGAGATATTGAGTTCTTCGTAGATCCTATGGATATCGATGAGACAAACCTCGCGTTGTCTGTTGCGAACATCCAGAACACCTTCGAGACTGAACAGGCAATCCCTGAGAAGGACTGCTACAACTTCTCTAAGCTTTACACAGAGCTTACTACATCCCACGGACGAATCGACAGCACCACCGTCCTTACTGCACAGAACATCCTGGCTGTATTTGATGAGGAAATGTCCAAGATGGATGATGCGGGAGTGCCTGTAGATGGAAGAATTCTCTATGTTACTCCGGCAGTAAATAAGCTGTTAAAGGAAGCGGATGGCATCCAGCGAATGATTACCGTAAACAGCTCCAATGCAGTAAACAGAAACGTGCATTCTTTGGATGATGTAACCATTAAGATGGTTCAGTCCGGACGCATGAAGACCAAGTACAACTTCACTAACGGATGCGTAGCCGCTGCCGATGCGGATCAGATTAACTTCATTCTGGTACATCCTTCCTGCGTAGTGGCAAGAGACAAGTATGCCTACATTTCTCTTTTCACTCCGGGAACTGATTCCAGAACCGCAGACGGATACCTTTACCAGAACAGAAACTACTGGGATCTCTTCTTGATTGAGAGAAAGGTTGCAGGCTGTGCAATGCACGTAACTAAGCACTAAGGAGGTAGATTGTGAAAGCAGTAAAAGAAAATAAGGAATACTTCATCGATGATTCTCAGAAGGGGTTTTACCTTACGCAGGGATTCGACATCTACGGCGATGACGGAGAACTTTTAGAGGCAGGAGCCGGCAAGACTGTGTCCTATGAAGAGTATGCAGCGCTTCAGGAGAAGCTGGAAGCACTTGAAGCAGAACTGCAAAAAGCCCAGTCCCAAGGAAAAGGGAAGAATAAAGGGGTTGAAACCGTAGAGGACGGAGGTAACTAAGATGATTCCTTACCTGGATAAAACGAAGTTTATTGAGAGGTACGGCGCACAAGTTCCGGAGGACAAGATAGACGAACTTTTAAACAGGGCGAGTAGGGATATCGATACTTTAAGCTATAACCGCATTCGTGGAATTGGGTTTGGGCATCTCACTGACTTTCAAAAAGAGATTATCGAAGAGGTGGCTGGAGAGCTCGCCCTTTTCAAACACGACAACGCGGAATTTTTAGAATCGCCGCTAAGCGAGTATAGCCTTAACGGGGCAAGCGTGAAGTTATCTTCCAGTGAGAAGGTAATGGTTGAAAAGGGGGTGACAATCAGTCGCTCCCTTTACGCTTTGCTCTGCCAAACAGGGCTGTGCTGTAAGGCGATATAGGAGGAAGTATGAAGTATCCTTGTCTAGTTCCGAAAAGCCTTTGTAAGGTTCCTATCGAGGTGCATTTAACCGGTGAAGGGATAACGGAAGACGGAGAGCCTGAACGCTCTCTTGATTTAAGCCTTCTTTGCAATTTCCAAGATAGCGTAAAAACTATTTTCACGGAAGAGAAAAAGCTTGTGGAGTGTACCGGAACAGCCTACTTCCCGGGAGACATTGCAGAGAGCTTCCCCAGCCTATCCGGAGGAACTGTAACGGTCTTCTCCGAGGAAAGAGAAATCGTTCACGGCATGAAGGCAAGAAATCCTGACGGGACAGTGAATTATTGCAAACTGGAGGTGAAGTAATGAAGGCTACAAGCACGGTAAAAATGAACTTTCCGAGGATACAACAGCTTTCTAAGGCGGCAGTAACTGCCCTTGCCATGACGGGAGAGGCAGTGCATAGCGATGTAGTGCAGAGCCAAGTAGTGCCATTCAAAACCGGTAATTTGCAGAATGAATCTGCCTTTGTGGACGATTCTGATGCAGATAGAGGCGTGGTAAGACTTGTACACTCTACGCCATACGCAAGAAGGCTTTACTATCATCCGGAATTTAACTTCGATACCTCCGAAAACCCCAACGCTAAAGGGCAATGGTTCGAGGATTGGGAGAAGGGCGGAGAGAAGGAAGACTTTGCGAAGAATGCCTTCATGAAGTTTTACAAGGAGAGGGGGGATGTTTAGTGCTACCGCTGAAAGTAATTCAGCAGCTGATTAAGGAAAGCGACCTTTTTAAGCAGGTTTATATCGGAAAACTGGATAACAAAAAGGAGAAGTCCCTTGGAATCTATCACAGGAAGTCCAGCGGTACGCCTATCAAGGCCTTAGGAGGCTTAGAGCATACAAGCTATGGTATTTCTCCGATATCCTTGTTAGTCCATTGGAATAAAAGCTTTGTGGAAACGGAAGACGCGGCCATAAAGCTTTTTCAATTTTTACAGGCAAAAGACAAAGCATTTCAGATAGGCGATACCGTGGTTCGTTACCTATCTTTGGCAGTACCGGAACCACAAGACGTAGGAACTGACGATAGCGGAGTCTATGAGTTCGTTATCTGGATTGATGTGATTTATGAAAGGAAATGATTATGAGCGAAGTAGCAGGAAAAGTATATCCGGTACATTCTAATCAGTTTAAGTTCGGCCTTAAGGGCATGGACAGTAAGCCCCAGGACATGGCAACACCAAAGGATCTTGAGAACTTTGCGCCTACCATCGATGGAACAGTAGAAAACTGGTTTGCGATGGATGCGGAGGGCTGGTCTAAGGCGGCTATGACCGGTAAGAAGATGTCCTTTAAGTTTAAGGGCAAGAGATGTGTAGGAGACAAGGCAAACGACTATATCGCAGACCTTGCTTGGAAGTTTGGACCCGATGTAATGACACAGTTTGAATGGACTATGGTATCCGGTGCAAAGCTTACCTGTCCTGTAGTTATCAACGTAACCACACCGGGCGGTGGAGACACCACAGGAATTGACGCTTTGGAGTTCGATGCGGAGTGCTATGGTAAGCCGACTATTACCCCTGCACCGGCTACACCCGGAATCGGAGGTTAATCCATGAAGAAGATTGATATTACAGACAGACTGAACTTTGAAGAGAACAGCTGCTTAATCATCAAGGGGAAAGAGATTGAAGTAAACAGCGATGCTCCTTCCATGTTGAAGGTGCTCCAGTTTATGAGCGGTGATGCCGGAGCGAAGGAAGTAAATGAAGCCTACGAGACTTTGTTCCCGGAGGAGGCCAGAGAGAAGCTTGCAAAGCTTAAGCTTAGCTTTGATGACCTGATTGTGGTGATTAAGGCCGCTGTAGAGCTAATCACAGGAGAGAAGCAAGAAAAAGAGTAATGAGCCGTACTATGACCTGTTTGAAGACTGGGACTTGATTGTTTCCAGCTTCCTGTCACAGTACGGCCTTCGTTTATCTACGAAGGATTTTAAGACGGTTGACTGGGCAGAGTTTTCTGCCCTTTTATCCGGTCTATCTGCGGATACTGCCCTAGGTAAGGTAGTAGCAATCCGAAGCGAGACAGATCAGGAGACCATCAAACGATTTTCTTCGTACCAAAAGAAGATTTACGACGACTGGCGTACAAAACAGAGCGAAAGAATGACAGAGGAAGAATACGCAGCGGAAATGAGAAAGCTGGAAGCCAGCTTGTTTTCGCTTTTATCGTAGGAAAGGAGGATAAATGGGAGATAGCGTAGGTCAGGTAAGCCTTGACTTGGTCCTTAACAAGGGCGACTTTGAGGCTGGACTAAATGCCATATCAAAGCTTGCCACTAATGCCGGAAAAATGCTTGCCGGTGCTTTTGCAGTAAAAAAGATTATAGATTTCGGTAAGGAATGCATAGAGTTAAGCTCCAACCTTTCCGAGGTGCAAAACGTAGTAGATACCGTCTTTCCTACAATGAATAAACAGATAGACAATTTTGCAAGGAATGCTGCAGCGCAGTTTGGTCTATCTGAGACAATGGCCAAGAACTTTACAGGTACTTTTGGTGCTATGGGAAAAGCCTTTGGCTTCTCTGAGGGGCAGGCCTATGATATGGCTACTGCTTTAACAGGCCTTGCCGGAGATGTAGCGTCTTTCTACAACATGAGCCAAGACGAAGCTTATACAAAGCTTAAATCGGTATTTACCGGAGAGACGGAAAGCCTTAAGTCTTTAGGTGTAGTAATGACACAGACCGCGCTGGATGCCTTTGCTATGGCCAACGGCTTCGGTAAGACTACTAAGTCTATGTCCGAAGCGGAGAAGGTGGCACTTCGGTTTAAATTCGTGCAAGACCAGCTTTCTGCGGCCCAAGGTGACTTCATGAGGACATCGGACGGCTGGGCTAACCAGGTAAGGCTTTTGTCCTTGCAATTTGATAGCCTTAAAGCTGCCATAGGTAGCGGTCTCATTGCCGTGCTGAGTCCGGTAGTTAGAATGCTGAATATCTTAATCGGTAGAATCCTAACCGCCATAAACGCTTTAAGAAGCTTCTTCTCCATGCTGGGAGGTACTGCAAAGCTTGCTATCAATCCTAAAGGCGTAACAGCCGGAACGGATGCTGTGGCAAAGAGTGCAGATAAAGCAAGCGGTGCTTTAGGCGGTGCCGGAGGAGCGGCTAAAAAGGCAGCTAAAGATATCAAGAGTGCAACGACAGGCATCGATGAATTAAATATCCTTCCTGATCAGAGTGATTCCTCCGGAGGTGGAGGCGGCGGAGAAGGTGGAGGGGGCGGTGCAGACCTCCCTATGGAATCCTTCGATACCGGCGCAATGGAAGAGGGGACTGCCAGAATCAATGAACACTTGCAGGGAATGATAGATAGGTTCAACGAATTAAAGAATCTCTTTATGTCCGGATTCTGGGAAGGTCTAAAAGACATGACCGTCCTCGATTCCATCAAAGAGAACATTAAAGGAATTGGAGAAAGTCTTGTAAACATTTTTACATCAAGCGAAGTGCTTAATGCGGCCAATACCTTTGCTGACAGGGTTGCAGTTGATTTAGGGAAAATTGCAGGGGCTGGAGTAAGTATCGGACTTACCTTCGTGGATTTCTTAAGCGGATCAGTTGAGAAATATCTTGCGCAGAACACAGAACGCATTAAGAAATTTATTGTGAAGATGTTTGATATAGAAGGAGATATCGCAGACATTCAAGCGAACTTCGCAGTAGCCATAGCTGACATCTTTTCCGTGCTTCAAGGTGATAACTTTAAGCAGATAGGGGCAGACATCATTAGCATTGTTTCGGATATTTTGGGGACTTTCATTGTAGTTTCGGAAAGCTTTTTCCGTGATTCTATAGATGTGATTCTGACTCCTGTTGTTGAGTTAAAAGACCGGATTATTGAAACCTATAATGCTTTATCTGAACCGGTAATGCAGGTTTTTAATGATCTGGCTGAAATATTCCACATGTATGGCGACACGATCATAAGCATCTATGATAATTCTGTTCATCCGCTATTTACCTTAATGAAGGAAACCATCGTTTCGGTAGGAGACAAATTCTTAGAGTCCTTCGGCACTTACATTCTTCCGATAGTTCAAAAAGCGGCAGACAAGTTCACAGATTTTAAGGACAATGTCATTGCTCCGCTCATGCCGAAATTCGAAGAAGTTTTCGGAAAAATATCGGAATGTATACAGGTAGCTTGGACTACCGTTATTGAGCCTTTTATTGTTTGGTTCACAGGCGTTGCGGTACAGCAGATCGGCATGGCGTTAGATACTGCTGTGAATTGCTTCTTCGCATTCCTCGACGGAGTGGGGAAAGTAATTGATGGCGTCCTGACTGCTCTTGGCGGTCTTATGGATTTTATTATTGGCGTGCTTACAGGGGACTGGGACAGGGCATGGAACGGTATTAAGGCTATATTTGACGGCGTATGGAGAGCCATAACAGGTATCTTGGAAGCGATGTTAAATGTAATGCAGGCAAGGCTTACCGGTATGCTCAACATGATGCGGAAGAATTGGGAAGCTGTCTGGAAAGCAGTATCCGACTTCTTTAAAAAGATATTTGACGGTATTAAGTCTGCACTTAGTGAGAAGATGGAAGCCGTTAAGACAGGAATCTCCACGGCTTTAAACGCCATAAAGGAGAATTGGGAAAAGGTTTGGACGAATTTGAAAACTACCACAGTATCTATATTTGAGGGCATGTGGGGCGGTATCAAAGGCGTTATCAACTCTATCCTTGGCGGTGTGGAGTCCATGGCCAACGGAGTAATCAAGGCTATCAATAGCATGATTAATTCTTTGAACTCCATAAGCTTTGAACTTCCCGATTGGATTCCTGAAATCGGGGGAAACAGCTTCGGGCTAAGCATCCCCACGGTACCCACGGTTTCCATCCCAAAGCTTGCTAATGGTGGCTTTGTAAAAGCAAACACTCCACAGCTTGCCATGATTGGTGATAACCGGCACTACGGAGAAGTGGTTGCTCCGGAAAACAAGCTGGAAGATATGCTTAATAAAGCTGTCTCCCTTGCTTCTAATCCGGGAATCTCCGAAGAACATTTTGAGAGAATGCTTGCATTCCTGTCCAGAATCTCTGAGCAGATTGAAGCTATGGATCTAACGGTATACGTGGATGTACGAGAGATAAAACAAAGGCTTACCGACTTGGAAGGCCGAAGCGGATACAGCTTAAGGGGGTAATATGGCAACGATAACAATCAACGGAAAAGAATTTCCCGCTCCGGACATTGGCGGCAATCTTGTGGTTGCTACCAATGTTTCAGCCGGAAAGAATGCCAAAGGCGAGTTCGTTGGCCAGAAGGTGGGGAGAGACCAATACAAATTTGATTCCCTTCAGTGGAAAAGCCTAGATGCTAAGACTTGGGCAGATATGCTGCAGGAGTTCGATAAATTTGTGGTGGTTGCTAAAATCCCTGATATGGTCCATAACCGTTTTCAAACTATCCGGATGTATCCGGGAAACAGAACGGCCACGCCGATAGCTTTCGATAAGGCAGGATTGCCTACCATGTATCGGGATTGCAAGGTAAACATTGTAGACTGCGGAATCAATTAACCGGGAGGGGCTATGCTTCAAGTAACAAGCGCATACAAAGAAGAAATGAAAAAGCCCCTCCGGGGGCATACCCTAATGAGGGTAA
>CAUSUG010000003.1:0-28585 GCA_963534765.1 uncultured Oribacterium sp. | reverse complement strand
AATCTGCTTCTTTAAGTCTTCCTTATACTCTTTAAGAGTCTCAAACTCGGAAACTTCGGAGGCAAACTCGTCATCAGCCTTAGGAACCTGCTTCTCCTTAACAGCCTTAACATTTACCTTGAATAAAGCTTCTTTTCCTGCTAAATCCTTAGCGCCGTAGTTCTCCGGGAAGGTAACATGAACATCTACCTCTTCTCCGGCCTTTGCTCCGATCAGCTGATCCTCAAATCCGGGAATAAAGGTTCCGGAACCGATGGTAAGAGGATAATCCTCTCCTCTTCCGCCGGGGAATTCCTTACCGCCTACAGAACCTACAAAATCAATGGTAGCGATATCGTTCTTCTTAATAGCACGATCCACATCCACCATTCTGGAATTCTTCTCCAGTTCCTTATTCAAACGCTCGGTTACTTCCTTCGCGCTTACAGATACATCAGCCTTCTCTGCGGTAACACCGAAGTACTCTCCAAGAGTAACCTCAGGACGTACAGCAACGGTAGCGGTGAAGATGAAGTCCTTTCCCTCTCCAATCTGCTCAACGCCGATTTCTGGACGGGAAACGATGTCTAAGCCGGATTCCTTGGCAGCTGCAGGATAATGAGTATCCAAAATGTTGTTAATCGCTGCATCGTAGAAAACCTGTGGGCCATAATGCTGCTCAATCATCTTCTTTGTAGCTTTTCCTTTACGGAAGCCGGGAATGTTGTAACGTGTCTTAGTCTTCTGGTAAGCCTGTTCTACAGCCTGAGCAAAGTCCTCTGCGGATACATCTACTGTAATCTTTGCCATATTCTTTTCTAGATTTTCTACCTTTACGCTCATTGCGCATACCTCCAAAACTTTTCTCTTATAATTTAAAAACCGCCTTTGCTGGGCTTTCGAGGGTAAAGTATAGCATTGAACGGACATTTCTGCAATAAAAAGAAGAAAAAGCCTGCTTTAATCCTTTAATTTAAGATTGGAAAGCTCCTTTGCAAAACTGAGTTCTGCATTGGAATAGCCTCTTTCCCCGGTAAGTTCCTCAGAAAACCAGTCTAAGGGCTGAAAAGAAAGAGCCTCCTCTTCGGAAGAAAACTCCACCTCCGCATAGCAAAGCCCCTCCAGCTCTCCCTGAAAGATATCCAGTTCCACGGTATAAGGTCCATAGGAAATCGCATATCTACGCTTTCGAATCACCCTTCCCTCTATCTTTCTAATCAAAGTCTCATAGGCTTCCTTTGTTAAGGGCAGGTTATACTCCTCTCTGGAAAGTCTCCCCCTTCCTTTATAGCAAAAGATGTACTCCTCCTGCTTCTGCCCTTCGGAAATACCGGCTTTCTCATTCTTGTCAGAAATGCTGCTTCCCTCTTTTTCTCCGGAAATACTGTCCTCCTCTTCTCCACCGAAAATACTGCTTTCCTTCCGAATACGAAGGGTAGGATTTTGGCATAGATAGGCTTGTTCCAGAAGTTTACAAGGAAAATGCTTATAGTCCTTTGGAAGTTTTCGAACCCTCCATTTTCTTTCGATTTCCTGTCCCATATTACTCCTCATCCTGTATTCATCGTCATATAGCCGCTTGTTCCATACTGTATGGATTCCACATAAAGCATAGCTTTCCACCAAAAAAGCCGGGCCTAAAGCCCGGCTTTAAAGTCTTATTCTTCAGATGCTGCCTCAACGTCTACGTCAGCTACATCTCCTTCCTCTTCAGGAAGAAGAGCCTTGATAGAAAGAGAAATCTTATGGTTGTCTACGTCTAAATCAACCACTCTTGCTTCGATTTCCTGTCCGGGCTCAAGAACATCGGATGGCTTGTTCACATGATCCTTAGAAATCTGAGAAACATGTAATAAAGCATCGATTCCCTTGTCTAACTCGATAAATGCACCGAAGTCAGTCATTCTTGCAACTCTACCGGTAACGATTTCGCCTACGGCATACTTGCTCTCTGCATCCTTCCATGGGTTCTCGTTCGGGAACTTTCTGGTTAATGCAATTCTCTCTCCGCTGATTTCCTTAACCAGAACTTCTACTTCCTGTCCCGGCTTAAAGAGCTTCTTCGGATTCTCGATTCTTCCCCAGCTCATCTCGGAGATGTGAAGAAGTCCGTCTGCACCGCCAAGGTCGATGAATGCACCGAAGTCGGTAAGATTCTTAACCACACCGGTACGGATATCGCCTTCCTTTAACTCAGAGAAGAGCTTGTCATGCTGCTCTTTCTTCATAGCAGACATAATCTGCTTTCTGTCTCCAATAATTCTTCTCTTGGCCGGATTGAACTCGGTAATAACAAACTGAATGTCCTGTCCCTGATACTTGTTTAAATCTCTCTCAAAGCTATCGGATACTAAGGAAGCGGGAACGAAAATTCTTGCTCCGTCCACTTCTACATTCAATCCGCCCTTAACAACCTGTACTACCTTACCGGTAAGAATAGCATTCTCTTCAAATGCCTTTCTTAACTCCTCGGAAGCCTTAGACTGAAGAGCATCTCTGTGGGAAAGAACGACCTGACCTTCACCGTCATTGACCTTCTTAACCTTACACTCAATCTCGTCTCCTACAGATACTACTGTAGTCAAGTCTAATTGGTTGTCTGCACTGTAATCACTTCTGGTCATAATTCCATCGGACTTGTATCCGATGTTCAGTGCGATTTCATCCGGCTTCACACTGATAACAGTTCCTGTAACGATTTCCCCCGCATGAACCGACTTTAATGATTCCTCAAGCATTTGTTCAAAACTCATTTCTGACATAAGTTAGAACCTCCTCTATTATTTCTTTTGGGGTGCTTGCCCCTGCTGTGATACCTACGTTGCGAATCGCTTCATCCGAGTTGAATTTAAGATCTTTCACCGTTTGTATCAGCTGGGTATTAGGGCATATCGCCCGGCATATCTCAAATAACTTCTTTGTGTTAGATGAACTGCTTCCACCAATCACCACCATGGCGTCGGATCGTCCAGCTAATTCCTTTGCTTCTGACTGCCTTTCGAAAGTTGCGTTGCAAATCGTATTGATAACAGAAACATGATACCCCTTTTTTTTAAAAAGCGCAAGAACTAGTTTGAATTTATCAATATGAAAAGTGGTTTGAGCCACTACAAAGATTTCCTGCCCCTCTCCATCCGGCAGTGCCTCCACCTCTTCTATGCCTTTTAGAGCCGTCACGTCTCCCTTTCCCCAGCCTAGAATTCCCTGCACTTCGGGATGCTCCGGGTCACCCATTACAATGACTCTTTCTCCCTTTTCACTGTGCTCCCGCACAAGACGCTGAATCTTTCGTACATAGGGACAGGAGCTGTCCACAATTTCGATATCTTTACCCTGAAGCAGTTTGTAAATCTCTTCCCCTACCCCATGGGCGCGAATCACCAAAATTCCTTTTTCCAAACGGGACAGCTCTTCCTTTGTCTTTAAAAGCATAACCCCTCTATCCTCCAGGGCTTTTACCACCTGCTCATTATGCACTATGGCTCCATAGGTATAAATCGCTCGTCTCTCCGACTCATACTTCTTCTCTTCCTCGGAAAGAACGCGATAGACTGCATCCACAGCCCGTTCCACCCCAAAGCAAAAGCCTGCACTTTTCGCCAGGACTGCCTCCATTTTATTCCTCACTTCCCACACAATAGCTTAACATCTTATCCACCACTTCAGAAATAGACAAAGTACTGCTATCAATTTCAATGGCGTCCTCCGCCTTTTTCAAGGGGGCAATGGCCCTGGTGCTGTCTCTGCGATCTCTTTCCTTTACTTCCATAAGCACCTGTTCAAGGCTGATTTTTTCTCCCTTTTCCAAAAGCTCCTTCCAACGTCTTTCTGCCCGAATTTCGGGAGAAGCAGTTAAATAGAACTTTTTATTTGCCTTCGGCAAAACCACCGTACCGATATCTCTTCCATCCATGACACAGGAATGCTCTTTGGCTACATTTCTCTGTAAATCCAGCAGTTTTTCCCGAACACAGCCGTATTGAGAAATCATGGAGGCTCCCTGTCCCAGCTCCGGAGTACGGATGTAGTCCGTACAATCCTCTTTGTTACAAAAAACCTTTTGCTTTTCTCCTTCGTATGCCAAATCCACCTGTAGGGCAGGAAGCGCTTCTTCTATGCTTTTTTCCGCTGTAAAGGGAATTCCCTTTTCAGCAATTCCATAGGCAAGGCCACGATACAGTGCTCCGGTATCTACATAATAAAAGCCCAGGCTTTTCGATAGTAATTTGGCAATGGTGGATTTCCCCGCCCCTGCCGGTCCGTCTATGGCTATTGTGTATGGCATGTGTTCTTCCTTTCTTTTTTCTGAAAAGCTTTGTATTACAAACGCTTATCAAAGGTCAGTTCTCTACAGCTTTCTTTTACTGCTCTTCTTATAGCTTTTCTTTTAGCTCTTCTTTTAGCTCTTCTTTTAGCTCTCCTTTTAGCTCTTCTTTTAAGGATCTTCCTGCGGATTGTCCTGCTAAAACACCGGTGGAGATGGCGATTTGCATATTAAATCCTCCGGTATAGGCATCCAGATCCACTACCTCCCCCGCAAAGTAAAGTCCCGGAACCTTCTTGGCCTCAAGACTTTTCTTGGAAAGCTCCGTGGTTTCCACGCCCCCCTTGGTGACTATGGCTTCCGGAAAGCCTCCCAGCCCCTGCACTGTAAAGGGGAAGCTGTGAAAGAGATTTAAAATCTTCCTTCGTTCCTCTTTCTTCAGCTCCGAGCTTTTTTTCTCTAAAGACACGCCCTGCTTTTCCAAACGTTTCAGGAAAATGGGATAAAGCTGAGCAGGAAGATAGGATTTTAAAAGCTGATAGAGCTTTTCCTTTCCCTTGCTTTCACAGTCTCTTAGGAAAAAGCTGTCAAACTGCTCCTGTCCCATTTCCGCCTTAAGGTCAATGGCGATTTGATAGCTTCCCATAGGAGCTTCGGAAATCTCCGGACTTAGGGCTGCACTGGCGGATAAAACCACCGGTCCTAATAGGCTGTTCTTTTGAAAATATAATTCTCCGGTCTTTTCGTAGAGGCATTTTTCCTTTTCATTTAAGATTTTCAGACCGATATGCTTTAGCTTCAGACCGGAAAGCGGGTACACATCCTCCTCCAAAACCTCCATTTTCACCAAAGAGGGATAGGTTTTCGCCACCCCTATGGAAAAGGCCTTGGCAAAGTCGTAGCCGTCTCCCGTGGAGCCCGTAGAGGGATAGCTTAGTCCTCCGGTGGCGATAATAACTTTCTTGGCTTCCACTTCCGGAAAATTTCCCTTAATCAAAAAGACATCTCCCTTTTTTAGGATGGAGTCCACCTTTTTGTTCAGGCAGACCTTTACCCCTTCCTTCTGTAGAGCCTTCTTCATGCCGTCCGTTAAGGAAAAGGCCTTATTGCTCTCCGGGAAAATGCGGCCTCCCCGCTCTTCCTTCAGCGCACAGCCATTTTTCTCCATAAAGGCAATGGCATCCTGATTGTTAAAGTTCCGAAAGGCCCCCATAAAAAAGCGGGGATTTCGAAGAATTTTCTCCATAAAAATGCTTTCCTCACAGGAATTGGTCCAGTTTCCCCTTCCTTTCCCTGTGATAAAAAGCTTCTTCCCCAGCTTTTCATTTTTTTCGAAAAGAACGACCTCTCGATTTCCGGCCTCCTTTTTCCCATAGATGGCCGCCATCATCCCCGCCGGTCCTCCGCCTATGACAAGAATGTCCATAGCCCTCACTTTCTCTTCCTACATCTTGGAAAGGAAGTCATTTTCTCCCTTTCCAAGACAATCCTTCCTATTTCAAGAAGGCTTTTCTGCTGCAAAAAATTTATACCGATAAAACAAACATATTGTAAATCGCCTTAATCGCCGCATTGAAATCTTCGTTTTTCACACCGATAATGATGTTGTACTCGGAAGATCCCTGGTCAATCATCTTGATATTGATGTACTCATGAGCAAGAGCAGAGAAAATACGACCTGCCACACCTCTGGAGGACTTCATGCCTCTTCCTACAACGGCAATCAAAGATAAATCCGCTTCCAATTCAATCAGATCCGGATTCACTGCTCTTTGAATCCCCTGTAACACCTTCTGTTCATGGGATTCCAGCTCCTCCTGATGAATGAACAATGTTAAGGTATCGATACCGGATGGAGTATGCTCTACGGAAATACCATTCTCCTCGATTACGGAAAGCACCTTACGGATAAATCCGATTTCCGCATTCATCATGGCTTTTTCAATGTTGATGGAGCAGAAATTCTTCTTTCCGGCAATTCCGGTAATAATAAATCTTGGCTTTTTCAGGGTGTTGGCCACAATCATGGTACCGTGATCCTGGGTTGCATTGGTATTTTTAATCTGAATAGGAATACCTTCTTTTCGTACCGGAAAAATAGCGTCCTCGTGGAGAACGCCGGCGCCCATATAGCTAAGCTCTCGTAATTCTCTGTAGGTGATGTAGTCGATAACTTCCGGATTTTTCACAATGCGAGGATCCGCCACCAGAAAGCCGGATACGTCGGTCCAGTTTTCATAAAGATCCGCATGAACCGCTGCAGCAATCAGTGAACCGGTAACATCTGAGCCCCCTCTGGAGAAGGTAATGGTTGCTCCCTTCCCATTGGCTCCGTAGAAGCCGGGGATTACCGCATAATCCAAGTCCTTTAAAACCTCTCTGGACATCATCTCCGTTTTTTCAAAGTCACAGCTTCCGTCCTCTAAAAAGAAAATCATATCCTTGGCATCCACAAAGGGAAAGCCCAAGAAATCCGCCATACACTTGGCATTTAAGTATTCTCCCCGGGATGCGGCATAGTCTCTCCTGCCAGAAGCTTCTCGTAAATCTCCTGAAAATCAGCCTCCAGAGAAATGGACAAGTCCAAATCGGAAATAATATCTCGGAAACGATTTTTTATCTTCTCTAAAATCGCCTCTGCACCGGACTTGTTCTGTACCGCATCATATAAAGACAGTAGCAAATCTGTCACCTTAGTATCCTTATCATTTCGTTTTCCCGGTGCGGAAACCACAATATAGTGTCTGTCCTGATCCTCCATAACGATTTCTTTTACCTTACGAAACTGTTCTCCGCTGGCGCAGGAGCTTCCTCCAAACTTTGCAATTTTCAGCATCCCTTTTCCCTTCTCTCTTTTATACTTACCTTCGTTTCAAAAAATTTATATTTCCACTTTGCTTCTCTCTCCTGCTTATAAGGACATATCCCGCTTTTTTCCGGAATAGCCAAGCTAAGAATAGAAAAAGAATGGGGAAATTGTATCATTTCCCCATTCATAAAACAAGGTATAGAAGTCTTAGTTTTCACTCTCCGGCATTCTCTAAGACAATTCTATATTCCTCTATCCTGATTCCTTACTCGTTTCGGATAGCCGCAAGAGGACTTAGCTTCATGGCTCTTACAGAGGGGAAATAACCGGATAGCATACCCACCAGCATGGCAAAGCCGATAGCAAAAAGAGCAAGCCAAGCCGGAATCAGGGAAAGCTGTCCTTCTCCGCCATTGGTAAAGCCGCTCAGCACATCGCTTCCTCCGCCGCCGGTTAAGCTGTTAATAATCGCGGAAATGCCGTAGCTTAAGGCAATGCCGATTAAGCCTCCGAAAAATCCGATAAGAGCGGATTCTGTCAGGAACATATTCCGGATATCCCCCATATCACAGCCCAATACCTTCATGACACCTATTTCTTTGGTTCTTTCGAAGATGGACATCATCATGGTGTTCATGATTCCGATGGCTGCAACCAGTAAGGAAACTGCACCGATTCCTCCCAAAACCATTTGCACCATGTTGATGGAGTCCTGGCTTTGCTTTAACCATTCCAGGTTAGAGTATGCGGAGTACCCCATATCCGTAATCGTCTTCTGAACCTCGGATACATTTTTCATATCATCTACGAAAACATAGGCTTCATCGTAGACATAGTAACGAAGAGGCTTTCCGTTCTTTCCCGTCTTAGGATCCGGAACCAGATCCTTCTTATAAATCTTTTTTAAAAACGCCTTCAGGGTGTCAATATCCGCATAGGCATACATGGATTCCTCACTGTAATCCTCTGCTGTACCTTCCATGATACCGGCTGTCTTAAGAATGTATTTTTTCTGAGGCTTATTGTTTGCTGTCTCCGGCTGGTCTTTGCTGACTCCGTTAGGATTGGATACCTGCTTTTCCGGGAAAATGTAGAAAATAGTATCCTTCATAGGGTTGGCCACATAACTGTCCTGCCAGTTCTTCACCTTATGAAAGGAGCTTCCTACCGTATTGCCGTAGACCAATGTCAGTTCAGAATCTCCGGCAGGAGGTGTAGTTCCCTCCTTTAATTTCATCTGAGAAAAATACGCCTGAGAAACACCCCGAATACTGTAGTTCGCCTCATAGGCTCCGAATTTTGCAGTAATCGGCACCTCCAGGGAGGGGGAAACACCGGTGACATGGGGGATAGTCTCCAATTGCTTCAGGCTGTCATCCGTCAGCTGTACCGCCGCTTTTTTCCCGGTATTGTCTGCCATCCCTCCGTAATTACTGATGTTGATTTTCGTTAGTGACCCGGAGTTTTTAAAGGACTGCATAAGAGATTCACTCATTCCCAGTCCCAGGCTCACCATGACTACAATGGAGGAAGTACCGATGACTACACCCAAAACCGTAAGTACCGTTCGGAACTTTCTTCGTTTTAAGTTGTTAATGGCCAAGAGAAATAAATCTACTACCTTCATTTAGCTCTTCTTTCTTTTCTTACGGATGAAATAGGCGGCACCTCCCACAGCAGCTACTACTGCTGCTCCTATGCCAATGCCCTTAATCGGTAGGGATGAAGTCGGTTTTGTTTCTGTAAGATCTCTGCTGGCTCCACCTGCATCATCCATGGATTCGGCCTCTGCAGCTTCCGTTACCGTCAAAGTAATTTCGGTTTTTTCCGTGGCCTTATTTCCGTTTACATCCTCATAGGAAATCTCTACAGGAATGGTAGTCTCCCCATCCGTTGCCTTAACGGCGGAAAGCATAACATCCACAGAGCCTGTTTCTCCCGGCTTAATATTTCCTACATAGGCCGTGGTCTTTTTGATGTAGTCATTTTCAAAATTGGCGGTAACATTGTAGAGCATCACACGTCCGGTATTGTTGATACTGAACATGGCGTTGGCTTCATTGCCCACAGGCACACTGGAGGGATTCACATCAAAGTTGGAAAATCCCATTCTTGCCACCTGATTTACCGGAATATCAATATCCACCTTCTCCTCCGCATTCTTAAAGTCGGGAGAATCGTATTTTTCATTAATAGTCAAAATATAAGATTTGGGATCCACTCCCGCATTAGCTTTTACATTCAGCCTAAGCTCCGTGCTGGCACCCGCCGCAAGAGAATTCACCACGTAGGAGTTAGATCCTTCGGAAATAGCAAACACGGTCTGTTCCTGAGCCTTTTCCGAGGTCAGGGTAAAGAGAATATTGCTTGCAGCAATGGAGCTGGAAGCATTTTTCATATTTAAAATCAAGGTAAATTCATCTCCGGCATATACCTTTTCCGGCTCCGTTCTGTAGGAATCCACAATGATTCTGGCCTTACTACGGTCGTTAGCGTTAAAGTCTCTCAGCTTTTCCTTCTCCACATCCACCATGTTGGGATTCTTTACATTGACAAAGAAGGAATAGGTATCCGTAACAGTAACTGTGCTTCCCGGTGCCAGCTTGTAGCTTACCGTATAGGACAGGGGATAAAATCCGGTGGCGGCGTTTTGCTTAATAGACATGGAATAGGCAGGAGAAATTACCTCTCCCTTTTCCACCTTGGCATCGTCTCTGTCGTAGTTGGCTTCGTTTATAGAGAAGGGGAAATCCTTCACCGCCTCCGCCTTTGCCGCAGCGGTAAGCTGTACCGCTTCCTTTTCCGCCAAGGACATATTCATCTTAATCTTTACATCGTACAGGGTTTTTCCACTTTGATTTCGGAAGTTCACGTTGTAGTTCATGGCAGTTGGATAGGTTCCCACAGGAGTACTCTGGTTCTCTCCCACCACAAAGGCCTGGGCCACAGTCTTGGTTCCGGAATCCTTTACCTCTCCGCTTTCCGTGATGAAAACGTTTACAAACTCGGTTTTATTCTGAGTCTGGCTAGCTCCCGGTACATCATACCAAATGGTAAAGGGTACGCCGAAGTAACCGTCACTGGTATTTCCGCTGCTGTCCTTCATCTTCAATGCATCGGAACGGACATTCACCTTAAAGGATAACTCCTTATACTCTCCTTTCTTGAGGCTTCCCAATTTCTGCTCCTGGGTGAAAAGAGAAGCATTCACTTCGAAGGGGTAGACCCCTCCATCCACCGGATAAACATAGTTCAGACCGTTGTTATAGGCATTGTTTTTTCCGGCCTTGTAGCCCTCTTCCCAGGCATCCTTCTGTGCCTCGCCCTGCTCATCTTCATCGGAAGAATCCTTGTAGGGATTGTTCTTTTGTGTCTTTTGGGGACTGTTCTGGGTCGTCAGATAGCTTTGGTCGTTGGATAAACGCACTCTTACATTATTAATCACATCGGAATTGGGATTACTTAAACCGTTTAAGCCGTTGTAACCGATACGAACCTTCACTTCCATTTCCTGCCCCGGATAGCCTGTGGGCACATCCTGCACATCATGAATAAAGGTATTTAGATTGGTATTCACATAGCCGGCATAGCTTCTTTGACTAAAAAACGGAAGCATAAGGCTAAGACACAAAAAGAGTGAAAATAGGGTTTTCCCCATGTTTTTCTTTCTATCGATTGTCTTGGTGAACCCCTTCGACATCTTCTTACTGCTGTTTCTTATCTCTTTCATCTTGCTTCTCCTTCTTGCTGCTTCTCCACTACAGTATAGGGTGGAGCACCATTTTCCCGTAAAATCTCTTCTTCGATTTTGCTTTCTTTCCGAATAACGGTTTCTACAATCCTTCCGTCCACCACTCTTAACTGTCGGTCAGCCCAGGATGCAATATGGGGATCATGGGTAACCATAATCAGAGTTTTTCTTTGCTTTTCTACAATGTTTCGCATCAAGGCCAAAACCTCTTCGGTGGTATGGGAATCCAGGTTTCCGGTAGGCTCGTCCGCAAAAATAATTTCCGGATCAATCACTAAGGCCCTGGCTATACCCACTCTTTGCTGCTGTCCTCCGGACATCTGGTTGGGAGAACGGTTGGCTTCCTTTCCGATGTTCATAAGCTCCAGATATTCCAAAGCCTTTTTGTTTCTTTCCTCTTTGGAAACCCCTCGAAACATCAGTGGCATAGCAACATTTTCCATAGCATTCAGAAAGGGAATCAGGTTGTAGCTTTGGAAAATGAAGCCTACATGCATCCTTCGAAAAGCCACAAGCTGTTTCTCATTCATTTTTTCAATGGACTCTCCGGTAATGGTGATGCTGCCCTTGCTGGGCTTTTCCAGACCTGCCAGCATATTCAGGCAGGTTGACTTTCCGGAACCTGAGGTACCCACAATGGCAATGAATTCGCCCTGATAGATGTCAAAGTTCAATCCGTTTAAGGCATATACCTCCGTATCACCTATCTTGAATATTTTATATAAATCCCTCACGGAAATAATGGGTTCCATTTTTTTCCTTTCTATGCGAAAAGCCTACTTTCCCTAATACTAAGCTAGTATAGAGGATAGCCCCTTACTACGCAATGAGAATGTTTTCACAACGATAAAACCGCTTCTTTTGATAGGACAAAAGAAGCGGCATCTCCGTTACAATATTTGGAAAAAACATTAATTTAATGCATTTTTTTCTTTTTCTACGGAATTGAACTTGGGAATCAAAACTTCCTTGCCTCCCATGTAAGGCTGTAAAGCCTTGGGGATAGTTACCGTTCCGTCTTCCTGTAAATGGTTCTCCAGGAAAGCAATCAGCATTCTGGGTGGTGCCACACAGGTATTGTTTAAGGTAAAGGCTAAATGATTCTTACCATCCGCCCCCTTAACACGAATCTTTAAACGTCTTGCCTGTGCATCTCCCAAGTTGGAGCAGGAACCTACCTCAAAATACTTCTTCTGTCTGGGGGACCAAGCCTCCACGTCACAGGACTTAACCTTCAAATCAGCCAAATCTCCGGAACAGCATTCCAGTGTTCTAACAGGAATCTCCAGACTTCTGAAAAAGTCTACGGTGTTCTGCCAAAGCTTGTTATACCAGTCCATAGCTTCTTCCGGCTCACAAACTACAATCATTTCCTGCTTTTCAAACTGGTGGATACGATAAACACCTCTCTCCTCAATACCGTGGGATCCCTTTTCTTTTCTGAAACAGGGGGAGTAGGAGGTTAAGGTCAAAGGAAGGGACTCTACCGGCAAAATCTGATCGATAAAACGTCCAATCATGGAGTGCTCGGAGGTACCGATTAAGTAAAGATCTTCTCCCTCAATCTTATACATCATGGCATCCATTTCCGCGAAAGACATTACGCCGTCCACAACCTTGGAACGAATCATATAGGGAGGAATCACATAGGTGAAGCCTCTATCAATCATAAAATCTCTGGCATAAGAAAGCACTGCGGAGTGAAGTCTTGCCACATCTCCCACCAGATAATAGAAGCCGTTACCGGCTACTCTTCCCGCTGCATCCAAATCCAAACCGGAAAAGCTGTCCATAATATCCGCATGGTAAGGAATGGGGTAGGATGGAACCACAGGCTCCCCGAAACGCTCATTCTCCACGTTGCAGGAATCGTCCTTTCCGATAGGTACGGAGGGGTCAATGATGTTCGGAATAACCATCATTCTTTTCAAGATTTCTTCCTGTAAAGCCGGCTCCTTTTCCTCTAATTCTGCCAGCCTCTGGGAGAAGGTAGCTACCTCTTCTTTAGCCTTTTCCGCCGCTTCCTTTTCTCCCTTCGCCATCAAAGCTCCGATTTGCTTGGAAACCTGATTCTTTTTACTACGAAGCTCGTCCGCTTCCATCTGCACCTTTCTGGCTTCCACATCCAGAGAAATAACCTCATCCACAAGATTCAGCTTCTCATCTTGGAACTTTTTTCTTATATTCTCTTTTACAACTTCAGGATTCTCTCTCACAAACTTAATATCCAGCATTCTCTGACCCTCCTTTATTTTATTACCTTACTATAAACTGTCCCCTAGGCATTTTCAAGAACCTTATTAAAACTCTTTACCCTTTCTCCGATTTCTTCTTTTTTTCCGAATACGGAGGAGCCTGCCACGATAAAGTTGGCGCCGGCTTCCAGGATAGGGGAAATATTGTCCAGCTTCACACCTCCGTCTACACCGATTTCCAAAGGAAGGGCTCTCTCCTCTGCCATTTTCCGAAGCCTTTTAATCTTCTCCAAGGTATAGGGGATAAAGCTCTGTCCTCCAAAGCCCGGATTTACGGACATAATCAAAATATAGGGACAAATGGGCAGGATTTCTTCTATCATTGACAGGGATGTGGCTGGATTTAAAGCCACTCCCCCTTCCATGCCAAGCTCTCGTATCGCCTGTAAGGAACGATCCAAATGCTTTACCGCCTCCACATGCACGGAAATCCTGTCGGCTCCCGCCTTTTTATAATCCGGGAAAAAGCAATCCGGCTCCTCCACCATCAGGTGCACATCAAAAAAGGCCTTGGACTTATTCCGTAAGGCGGAAACAATCCCTGCTCCATAGGAAATATTCGGTACAAAATGCCCGTCCATAATGTCAAAATGAAAGCTTTTCGCACCTGCAGCTTCAGCTAAAGACACATCCTCCTGTAAGGCGGAAAAGTCTGCCGCCAATATAGACGGGGATAATCGATTTTTCACGGAAACCTCCTTAATAATTCTTTCTTTCCTCTACAATCTCCTGATATAAGCTCTTGTAGCTTTCGTAACGCTCTATGGCAATCTCTCCCTTTTCCACCGCCTGCTTTACCCCGCAGTCCTGCTTCTTCTCTCCCAAATGATAGCAGGTATTGTAACGACAGGACTGCCGATACTCTTCAAACTCCGGATAGAAGTAACGAAGATTCTCCGGAGAAATATCCGGTGGAAATAAAGAGGTAAAGCCGGGAGTGTCCAGGACATAGCTATCTTCTCCCAGAGAGAAAAATTCCGCATGTCTTGTGGTGTTCTTTCCCCTTTTGATTTTTTCGGAAAGACTTCCGGTTTCCATCCTCCTGTCTTCCAGTAAAAGATTAATCATACTGGACTTTCCCACACCGGAGGGTCCTGAGAAAACCGTGGTTTTTCCCTTTAGGAGACTTAGAATCTCCTCCCGGTCTTCTTTCGTATTGCTTTGGAAGAAATAAACCGGAATACCTGCTTTTTCATAGATTCTCTGCATTTTCTCCCGATAATCCGCTTCACAATCTGAAAGCAAATCTCTCTTATTAAAGAAAAGCATACAGGGAATCTCCCTTGCCTCCAGATGCAAAAGAAAACGGTCAATCAAAGGGAAGGAGGGCTCAGGCTCCTTCACCGCAAAGACCAGTGCCGCTTGATCGATATTACTCACTAAGGGGCGAATCAATTCATTTTTTCGGGGGAGAATCCTTAGAATCTGGCCCACCATCTCTTTTTCCGTGTCAGGAACCTCTTCCACTTCCACCATGTCTCCCACAAGGGGCTTCTCTTTCTTGTTTCGAAAAAGCCCCTTGGCGTGACATTCAAAGACTCCCGACTTGGTATCCACATAATAAAATCCGCCGATGCCTTTAATTATCTTTCCTATCATCCTAAGCCTCCGGAGCAAAATCCAGATCATAGGCGGCCAGAACCCTATCCTTCTCCGCATCCACTACTTCCACGGTTCCCTTGGAAAGTCCGGCAATTCCCTTGATTCGGCTGATGCTTAACTGCATTTCGCTTCCGATTACATAGGATCTTGCGGCTTGCAGGGTGGTGTACCTGCTTTCTCCGTTTACATCTTGTCGAAGATAAACCACCACAAGGACAGTTCCCTCGACTCCGGGACCGCCGCTTCCCAAAACAACGGTTTGGTTTATGCTGGATACCCATGCCTTGCTGTTGTCATCGGAGGGAGCAAGCTTTGTACTGCTTTCCCCATCCGGACCGGAGCTTACACTAAAGGGAATTGCCTGTCCTCTTTCCACATAACTGTCCTTTGCCACGGACTGCTTCAGCACCACTCCCTTTGCCACGCTTGTGCTGGGAATATAGGAAATCACTCCGGCTTCCAAACCGGCACCCTCCAGGGCGGAAATGGCTTCTTTCTCGGAAAGATTAGTAAGATCAGGAACTACGGCCCAGTTATCCGGAATTCCGGTACTGACTACAAGCTCCAGCTCTCCCGGCTCCGATGTATCCGCCTTGTTGGTACTGATCAGATATCCTTTTTCCACCGTATCCGACATTTGCTCTACGACCTTATAGGGAATTTCTCTATCCTTCAATTCCTTCTCAACCGTACTGAGCTCCATCTGCTGAAGCTTCGTTAAGTCCTCGGGATGCTCCTTATCATAGAATACAAGCACCTTGCTTCCCTTGGAGACTGTAACATATAATCTGCTCCTTACCCCATATTTTCCGCTTGGATAGGAAATAATCTGTCCTTCCTCGTATTTCTCGGAAAATTCCTCCTTTTCCGGGTAAATCTTAATGTCATAGGAGGAGAGATATTTCTCCGCCTCGGGGATGGTCTTTCCCACAATATCCGGCAGTAAGCTGTCCAAGGCGGAAATGGTAATCGCCACCTGAGTGCTTTCCTCCGTTTCCTTCTCTGTCGCGCTTTCCGTCTTGGGAGAAAGATCCTTTACCGAACGAAGCATGCCCACTAATTTAAAGCCTAAGAAAAGGAATACGCCCAGGATACAAACTACGGACAAAATGGCCAAGGCTTTATACAGCCTGGAAATGCCTTTATCCATTTCCTGTCTGGCCTGACGGGATACGGACTCGTCTCCATCGTCCTGTCTGTCATTTAAAAAAACGGCTTCCGGGTCTTCCAAAGCAAGATTTAAGTCATCCCGTAGCTCCTCCACGGTCTGATAACGGGCGGAGGGCTTTTTCTGCATAGCCTTCCAAACCACATAATCTAAGGCAGGGGAAACCTCCGGTTCCAAATCCCTTACCCGGGGAATAGGATCTTCCATGTGGGAAAAAACCACCGCCATGGAATTCTCTCCGGCATAGGGAAGCTTTCCGGTAAGCATTTCATAAATGGTGCAACCCAGGGAATAAATATCCGAACGCTGGTCGGAAACTCCTCGTCTTGCCTGTTCCGGCGAAATATAATGCACGGAACCCATCACCGCCGTATTGGCCGTTTCCTGACTGGCCGCCCGGGCAATGCCGAAGTCGGCAATTTTCACCACCCCTTCGGTGCTGACAATCATGTTCTGGGGCTTAATGTCTCTGTGCACAATCCCCATCTTATGAGCGGTATCCATACCTTCCACAAGCTGCAGGGCAATGCCGATGGCTTCTCGCTCGGAGCATTTTCCCTTTCTATGGATATAATTCTTTAAGGTAATCCCCTCCACCAATTCCATGACGATAAAGTGGGTATCCCCTTCATCCACAACATCATAGGCGGAGACAATATTCAAATGATTCAGCTTTGCGGCAGCCTTGGCTTCGTCCTGGAATTTTCGAACAAATTCCTGATCCTCTGCATAATCCTGCTTTAAGACCTTTATGGCTACGGTTCTTCCTAATTTTTGATCTCTGGCACGGTATACATAGCTCATGCCTCCCTCTCCAATGAGGGCTTCTATACTATATCGATCCTGTAGCAGAGTTCCTTTTTCCCATTTCATTATCCCTGCTCCTTTCCGGGTTTCACCAAAATCAAGGCGATATTGTCTTTTCCCCCATTAATATTGGCTAAGGTAATCAAAGCCTCTCCCTTTTCTTCCAAACTGGAGTCATCCTTTAAAATCTGTACCATACTTTCCTGATCCACCATATTGCTAAGGCCGTCGGAGCAAAGGAAAAATAAATCTCCTTCCTCCCACTCCTCCTCGAAGAAGTCCACTTCCAGATACTTTTCCACGCCAATCGCCCGGGTAATCATGTTCTTACTCTTTTGGTATTCCTCAGAGCCTCGAATCATTTTTCCTCTCTGAATCATCTCCTCCACATAGCTGTGGTCTCTGGTAACCTGCCGCAGACGATTTCTTTGAAAAAGATAGGCTCTACTGTCTCCAACGTTGGAGAAAACAATGCTGTTTCCCTCTACAAAGGCGGTAACCAAGGTACTTCCCATCCCCTGTAAATGGATATTGCTTTGGGAAAGACGAAGCAGCTCCAGATTCATCTTCTGTATTGCCTTCTCCAAGCTTCGTACCAAAGGCAGCTCTTCCGTCTGTTTCAAAAGCGTCGTTAGGCTTTCCACCAAATAGCGGGAGGCAAAGTCACCGGCTCTGTGTCCTCCCATTCCGTCTGCCAAAAGAAAAAGATTGGGAAATTTCCCCAGGGCATCCCCTGTGGCGAAAAGAAAATCCTGATTCATTTTTCGCATTTTTCCCTGATCCGTTTTTGCAAAAAACTCCATCTTAAGCCCCTTTTGTTCCATCCCTTCGTAATTGTCCGCAAGCTCCGGCAATATCTGCCCCCATCTCTCTTCTTACCGTACAGGTAATGCCTCTTTTCTGTAAATACTCCTGAAAAGCATACACCCTCTTCCGGTCCGGCGGTGCAAAAGTCCTTTCTTTAATAGGATTCACCGGAATGAGATTCACATGACAGGGAAAATATTCTCCCTTCTCCCCTTTTAATAAATCCGCTAAAGCCTTTCTGTCCTCTTCTCCGTCATTTACCCCCAGCACCAAGGCATACTCAAAGCTAACTCTTCTGCCGGTTTTCTTAAAATATTCCTTTACCGCCGGCATAATTTCTGATAAGGAATAGCGATTGGCAATGGGCATGATTTTTCTTCGCTGTTCATCCGTGGGGGCATGCAGACTTAGAGCCAGTGTAATTCCATAATTTTCCTTGGCTAAATCATAGATTCTCGGTACCAGACCACAGGTGGACAGGGTAATGTTTCTGATGGAGAGATTTTTTCCCTTCTCGTCACTGATGATTCGTAAGAAACGGGTAACCTCCTCGTAGTTATCCAATGGCTCTCCGGAGCCCATCAGCACCACATGAGAAATTCTTTGTCCTGTCAGCTTTTCCATAGCATAAATCTGCCCAAGCATTTCTCCTGTGGTACAGTTTCTGGCAAGTCCATCCAAAGTGGACGCGCAGAAGGCACAGCCCATCCTGCAGCCCACCTGGGTGGAAATGCAGGCGGAGTTTCCATGCTGATACCGCATGAAAACAGATTCTATTTTATGCCCGTCAGATAAACGAAAAAGAAACTTCTCCGTATCATCCATTTTAGAGCAAAGGTGTAAATCCGCCTCAGGTAAGGCCACGGAATAGCCTTCTGCAAGCTTTTCCCGCATAGCCTTAGGAATATTCGTCATTTCCGTATACTCCTCCACAGCTTTTTCATGAAGCCAGGAAAAAAGCTGCTCCGCCCGATAAGCAGGAAATCCCTCTTCCTTACACAGACTTTTCAGCTCTATAAGCTCTAAATCACGAATATTTTTCATGCCTTCCTTCTCTTGCAAGAATTACTCCTCCATCCTTTTCTGAAATTGCGTAAAATTACTGCTCCGAATTCTTCCGGTACAATGTGGGGATCAATCTTCCGTCTTTCTCTGAAACAGAGCCAGATAAAAGCCGTCCGAGGGCTTCCCGGGCATAAACTTCTCTTCCTTTATCAGGGTGAAAGGGAAATGTTGTAGAATATAGTCCCGGTTCTCTTCATTTTCCTTAAAAGAAAGACTGCAGGTAGAGTATAAAAGCTGTCCTCCCTTTTTCACATAGGCTTGAACCGTACTTAGAATCTCCCTTTGCAGGCTTTGCAATTCCTCCAAAGCTTCCTTAGTAAAATGCAGACGAATATCCGGTTTTCTACCGATAACGCCAAGGCCGGAACAGGGTGCATCACAAAGCACCGCATCCAAAATCCCCTCGCCTTCCTGTATAAAGCGCTCATCCAAAACTCTGGCATCCCAATGCTCAATCTCCATATTTTCTAAACCAAGACGTTTTTGGTTTTCCACAATATAACGAAGCTTATCCTTCTGAGCATCTCTGGCATAAACCTTACCGCTCCCCTTCAGTAAGGAGGCGATATGGCAGGCTTTTCCTCCCGGGGCACTGCAGCAATCCAGTACCAAAGCTCCTTCTTTAAGCTTTAGGCTTTTTCCCACTGCTTGAGAAGAAAAGTCCTGTATGGTGACGGCACCGGAACGGAAACGTTCCTCCTCTAATATATTTCCGGATACCCGTTCTCCCTCTCCGGATTCATTTCGGATATAAAAGCCTCCGTCGCTTTGTAAGAAGGCCTCTGCCATGGCAATCGTTCTTTCTCTGCCATAGTCTTTTAAAAAGACCTCCAAAATATCCGGAGGAAGACATAGGGAAACTGCATCCTCCTTGGGAAGAGAAGCCAGCTTCTTTTTAATCTCTTCTTTCTCTCCTACAATCTTTCGTAAAACTGCATTGACAAAGGGAACCAGACCTTGAAGTTTTCTTTTTTTTATGCTTTTTACCGCCTCATCCACAATGGCATGGACCGGAATTTTGTCCATAAAAAGTAATTGATAAATGGCAATGCGAAGACTTAAAAGAACCACGGGCTTCAGTTTTTTCAGTTTTACACTGCTGTATAAGGAAATCACATAGTCCAGTTGCAGATACCGCTCCAAAATCCCGTGACTGCTTCTGGTTAAAAAAGCCTTCTCTCTGTTTCCCAAGCCGGAATAGTCCGAAAAAAGCTTTCTTAAAGCAAGATGAATAAACTCTCCTTCATAAAAGACCTTTTCCAAAAGCTCCAAAAGTAACTCTCTTTCGCTCTTTTCCACTCTTGGCTTTAAGTTTTTCTTCCTCTTATCCATTTTGCCTCCGGTGGATATTCCTACATGGGCTCCGGTCTTGCTTTTCATTTTTTCAGCCTTAGTCATCTCTTCTGCCTCTTCCTCCATAGAGAATGAGCAAACGAAGAAGCTGCAATACGGAGGATGCCGCTGCCGCTACATAAGTAAGAGCCGCCGCAGTAAGGACCGCCCGAACTCCCTTAATTTCCTGGGGACTTAAAATCCCCTCCTCTTCCAAAATCCGCATGGCTCTTTGAGAAGCATTCCACTCCACCGGAAGAGTAATAATCTGAAAGGAAATTGCCACTGCGAAAACAATGATTCCCAACTGAATAAAGCCGCTTAGGCCAATCAGAAAGCCAATAAAAATAATGGGAATGGCCAGCTGTGAACAAATAGCACAAACCGGATTAATATTCCGGCTGATGACCAGGGGCATATAGCCTACCGCATCCTGAACAGCATGTCCGCACTCGTGGGCAGCAACACCGATGGCCGCAATGGAGGTGGAGTTCTCCGTGGCTTCCGACAGATTTACCGTTTTGTCCTTCGGGCTGTAGAAATCGCTCAGATGTCCTCTTACGGAAAGCACCTGCACATAGCCGATACCGTTTTTCTGTAAAATAATCTCCGCCGCCTCTCTTCCGCTGATACCTCTTTGGGAACGAACCCGGTCATATTTGGCAAAGGTGGACTTCACCAAAGAAGAGGCCAGCAGAGAAAGCCCCATGCCGATATAGACAAAAATCATTGTGGGATCAAAAAAATAGTATGAATAAGGCATCTTATCCTCCAAATCCTAGTAAGAAAGCAGGGGTATCCAAACGTTTTTTTCCTTCTACCTGAATTTCCAAAATCTCCAAATATCCTTCCCCTGTAGAAAGAAGAAGACGATTGTTCTCCTTATTGCGATACATCTTTCCTATGCCGTCTTTCTTCCGAAAGGCCTCCTTTGCTTCCTCCGAAAGACTTTCCGGTAAATGAGTAAAGAGCAAATCTTCTTTAATTTCTGAAAAGCTTTGAAAATCCTTTTCTTTTTGCCGGATAACTCTGGCTTTCCAGATTTTAAAGCTTTTTCCGTTGGGAAGAATACTGACTGCAGCAGGCCAGGGATTAAAGGCCCGAACCATGGCCTCGATTTCAACGGCGGGCTTATTCCAATTCACAAAGCCGTCCTGCTTTACAATCATACTGCAATGACTGGCTTTTTCCTCATCCTGGGCTCTTCTGGGGCAATTCCCCTGCTCTAAAAGACTAAGGGTTTCCAAAATGCAATCCTGAGAAAGCAAAGAAAGGGCTTCGAAAAGACTTTCTCCTGTTTCTTCCCCCGTTAATGGAAGCTTTTTTTGAAGCAGGATGTCTCCGGTATCCAATCCTTCCGCCATCAGCATGGTGGAAATACCGGTTTCCTTGTCTCTATGCAAAATAGCCTGCTGAATCGGAGAAGCTCCCCGATAAAGAGGCAGTAAAGAAGCATGGATATTCACACAGCCATAGCGGGGAAGCTCCAAAAGCTCCTTGGGAAGGATCTGTCCGAAGGCAGCCACCACAATGCAATCCGGCTTTAATTCCTTTAAATATGCAAGGAGTTCTTCGTCTTTTCTCAGACGATGTACGGAACGAACAGGAAGCTCCAGTCTTTCTGCTGCCTGTTTTACCGGCGTCTTAAGGAGATTTCCCTTTCTGTCCTTTGCTTTATCCTCCTGACTGATTACCAAAAGAATCTCATGTCCGGCCTGATGGATGGCCTCTAACCCCTTCACCGCAAAGTCCGGGGTTCCCATAAACACGATTCTCAAATCATTTCCTCCTCTTCCAGTTCTTCATATTGAACATCTTCCAAATCTCCCTCTACCTTCTCTGTATAGAGAACCCCTTGGAGATGATCATACTCATGGCAGAAGGCTCTAGCCAAAAAGCCGGAAGCATCCAAGCTAAAGGGCTCCATGTTCTGATCCAAGGCCTCCAGATGGATATTCATGGGCCGGGTAACCTTTCCTTCCTTTCCCGGAACGGAAAGACAGCCCTCTTCTCCGCACTGCTCTTCCTCTCCCACAGCTTCGATTTTAGGATTAATGCACACATAGCGAACACCGTCTCCGATATCCACCACAAAAAGCTGCTTTAAAATCCCCACCTGAGGAGCCGCCAGTCCAACACCGTTGGCGTCATACATGGTTTCAAACATATCCTGAATCAAATCTCTTGTTTTATCCGTCATTTCCTTAATTTCTTTACACTTCTTTTCCAAAATGGAGTCTCCGATTTTTCGGATGCTACGAATTGCCATAAACTATACCCTCTCTATAAAAGATCAAACTGGAGCTGAATCAAAGAGCGTTTATCCTCTTTTCGAAGCTCCTCAACAAATAGATTTCTTAATCGGATGATTATATCATGGGATTCTTGCTTAATATAGATGATTTTCCTAAAATTATCCTTTAGCTTATAAATGGTGGCAGGGAAGGGACCAAATAACTCCGCCTGCTCCTTCTCCAATTTCCCCCGGATTCTTTTGATGGTCTTCTCCAGCATCAGACTTAAAAACTCTTCCTCTTGATAGCTGCATTGGATAGCCAGCATTCTGGCAAAGGGAGGATATTCCAGTCTTTTCCGAAACTTCTTTTCCGACTGATAAAAAGCAAAGTAGTCCTGTTCCAAAGCCAGCTCCAGTACTTCCTCCTCGGGACGATAGCTTTGAATCAAGACTTCTCCGGGAAGCTTTCCCCGGCCTGCCCTACCTGCTGCCTGGGTAAGAATCTGGAAAGCATATTCCCTTGCCTGAAAATCCGACTGGAAGAACAGCTGCTCCGCCGCCATAATGCCCACCAGAGTGACCTTCGGAAAATCATGTCCTTTTACAATCATCTGGGTTCCCAAAAGAATATCCGCCTTCTCCTCGGCAAAATCCTGTAAAATTTCTTCGTATTTCCCCTTTTTCCCTGTGGTATCTCCGTCCATACGAAGAATTCTTGCTTTGGGGAAGACTGCATGGCAGATTTTTTCCAGCTTTTCCGTACCGGTGCCAAAGGGGGAAAGATAACTGCTGCCACAGTTTGGACATTTCTTTTCCAGTTTTCTGCTATAGCCGCAGTAATGGCATTGCAGCATACCGTTTTTGTGAAGCGTCAGACTTACGTCGCAGTGGGGACAGTTTAAGCTCTTTCCGCATTTTCTGCAGCTCACAAAGGGAGAATAGCCCCTTCTGTTCATAAAGAGAATGCTTTGTTCCCCCCTTTCCAAACGCTTTAATACCGCTTCCTCCAGTGCTTTGGAAAAAATGGAACGGTTTCCCTCCTCCAATTCCTTTCGTAAGTCAATCAAAGTCAGCTTTGGCAGAAAACTTCCCTCCACCGCCCTGTTTTTTAAAGTAAACAGTCTGACTTTTCCTTCCTCCGCCTCTCGGAAAATATTGACGGAAGGTGTTGCAGAGCCGAAAAGTACCGGACACTTGGCCAGCTCTCCCCTTTTTCTTGCCACATCCCGACTTTCGTATCTGGGTGCAGTTTCCGACTTATAGGAGCGCTCCTGCTCCTCATCAATAATGATAAGTCCTAAATTGGAAAAGGGCGCAAAGAGGGCTGAACGAGGGCCCAGTAAAAGCTTCACCTCTCCGGACCGGCACTTTTCCATGCTCTCCGCCCGTTCTCCCTGGCTCATTTTGGAATGTAATACCGCCACCTGTCCGGGGAAACGTCCCTCCACCCGCATTCTGCTTTGATGGCTTAGGGAAATTTCCGGAATCAGATAAATCACTTCCTTCCCTTTGGCAAGGCAAGCTTCGATTAGACGCAAATACAGCTCCGTCTTTCCGGATCCGGTAACGCCGAAAAGCAGGGCGGAAGGCGCTTCCTCCTCCTGAAAATATTCCTGCATTGCAAAAAGAACCTCCTCCTGCTCTGCATTGAGTTTTGGAGCAGGATAGGGGTTTCCATATTGTATCTTTCCCGGCTTTGTTCTGTTTTTCGTCTTCTTCTTTACCGGAAGCACGGTTTTTAAGCATTGATTCAAGGTCGTTCCGTATTCCTCCGCCATCCAAATGGCCAGATCCAAAAGCTGTTTTTCTACGGAGAACTCCTTTTCCAAAGGAGAAAGAATGTCTTTAATTTTCTCTTCAGGGAAGTCTGCCAGCTCTTCTATACCGATTACATAGCCCTTTTTCTTTCCTCTTCCAAAGGGTATCAAAACAGGATCCCCGACGGATAAGGTAATTTCCGTAGGGACCCTATAGGTAAAACATTTATCGATAGATTCATGGGAAATATCTACGATTACTTTGGCAAACAATGCTTACTCCTTATTTCTTGAATCACCCTGGAAAGAGAAAGGGAGTTGGAAGCCTTAAACAAAAGCAGGTCTCCCGGCTTAATTTCCTTTTCCAAAGCTATGGACAGCTCCTCCAAACTAAAGCAGGCGCTTCCCGGCAGTAGCTTTTCTCCCATAGCTTTTCGAATCTCTTCCCCCTTCTTTCCTAAGGTAAATAATGCATCAATAGGAAGAGACTTTAAAAGTTCTCCGATTTCCCGATGATAGGCGATTTCATTATCCCCCAGCTCATTCATATCTCCAAGAACGGCAATCTTTCTTTTCGCCCCTTTCTCTGAAGCCAAGACCTTTAAGGAAGCCTTCATGGAATCAGGAGAAGCATTGTAGCTGTCATCAATAATCATAATGCCATCTTCCGTAGAAAGTCTGCCGCCTCTTCCCTTTAAGCCCTGAAATTCCAGCAAGCCCTGTAAGAGCTTTTGTTTGTGTAATCCCAGAGAAAGACCTATCGCCATGGCTACGGAAGCATTGTCCTCCATGTGTTCTCCGGGAACGGAAAGGGGAATCTCCTCCTTCTTTTCATAGAAGAAAAGATTTAGCTTCTTCTCTCCCAAGAATCCCATGGCTCTGATTTTCTCTTCCGTAAGCGTTCCCAATATAGCATCCTTTTTCGGCAAATACAGGGAAACTTCCTTTTGATTTCCTTCCAGAATATGCATTTTCTCAAAGCAGGTATTTTCCTTGGTCTTCAGATTCTCCAAATGGGCGGAACCGATATTGGTAAATACTGCAATGTCACAGGAAGCAATCTCCGCAATCCTGTGCATCTCCCCGGGGATGGAGATGCCTAACTCGATGACACTGATTTCTTTATTTTCCTTAGCCATGGAGAAGAGTGTAATAGGAAGTCCCAGCTGAGAATTGGCATTTCCCTTGGTTTCAAAAACAGACTTCTCCATGGAAAGTGCCTTGGCAATCATGGCTCTGGTGGTGGTTTTCCCTACGGAACCGGTTACGCCGATGACCAAACCGGAATACAGGCTTCTGGCATAGCCCCCCAAGGCCTGTAAAGCGTCAATAGTGCTTTCCACCGATATAAAACGTACCTCGGGATATTTTTTGGAAAGTTCCGAACAATCCTCCTCGGTAAAAATAAAGGATGCTCCATGCTCTATAGCCATGGGAATGAAGCGGTGTCCATCCTGCTTTTCTCCCTTGATGGGAACAAAGAGCCCCTTACTACAATCCTCCCGAGAATCCAAAATAATCTTGTCCACAGAGGAAAATATCTCCGAAAAAGGAATCTGCATCTTATTTTCCCTCTCTTTCCGCCTCTTCCAAAATCACTTCTCTATCTACAAAACGAGTAAATGTTCCATTTACCTCATTATATTCTTCATGTCCTTTTCCGATAACCGCAATTAAGTCTCCCTCTTCCGCCTGTTCTAAGGCATAGCGAATGGCTTCTCTACGGTCTTCAATCTTTACATAGTTCTTTGTCTTCTTGGACAATGTGCTTTCAATATCGGAAATAATATCCATAGTTTTCTCATAACGGGAATTATCTGCAGTAAGGATGGTAAAATCCGCCATCTCCCCTGCCACCTCTCCCATACCGTAGCGTCTTTCCTTAGCACGGTTTCCGCCACAACCAAAGACTACAATCAGGCGTTTCGGCTTGTAGGCCTTCAGGGTTTCCAAAAGGTTCTTCATCCCCATGGCATTGTGGGCATAGTCCACCAAAACAGTGTAGCCCCCTCTTTGCAGCACAACCTCCATCCTGCCGTTTACCTGAATCTTCCGTAGGGCAGATTGCACCACTTCTTTTTTGATTCCCAGAAGGGAGGCCAGAGAAATTGCCGCTAAGGCATTGTAAACATTGTATCTTCCCGGCAGATGGTTCCAAATCTCCCAATCCTCTTCTCCATGTCGAAAATGGAATCTACAGCCCAGGAAATCATGCCGATGTAAGTCTTCAATCTCCGTAGCCATAAAATCAGCCTGTTTTTTCAAGGCAAAACTAAAACAGGGGCACTCTGCATTTTCCATGAATTCTTCAGAAAAATCCGCATCAAGATTCACCAGTCCCGTCTTAGACTGGGTAAAAATTCTGGACTTGTAATACTTGTACTCCGCAAAGTCTTTATGCTCATTTTCTCCGATATGATCCTCCTCGATATTGGTAAAAATACCATAATCAAAAAGAATACCGTCGGTTCTATGCATCTTAAAGCCCTGGGAGGAAGCCTCCATAACCACGGCATTACAGCCCTTTTCCTTCATTTTTCGGAATGTTTCCTGCAAAGTATAGGATTCCGGGGTGGTATTCCTGCTTTCTTCGTGGATGCCCGCGTAATCGATTCCGGTGGTTCCGATGAGACCGCAATTGTAGCCCGCTTCCGTAAGAATTGCCCGCACCATACTGGCTGTTGTGGTTTTTCCCTTGGTGCCGGTGATACCAATCATCAGCATCTCCTTGGAGGGGTAGGAAAAATAAAAGGCTGACAGCTCCGCTAAAGCCTTTCTGCCATTTTCCACCTGTACAATGCAAAGGTCTTCCCTATCCTGCATTTCTTTCGGTAAATCAGGAAGATTTTTCTCCACCACAAATACTCGAACACCCTTTTCCAAAAGCTCCGGAATTTTGTCATGGGAATCCATGGTACTTCCCTTCATGCAAAGAAATAAATCCCCTGCCTTAGCTCTTCGAGAATCATAGGAGAGGGAGGAAAATTCCTCCCTCTCTCCATCTCCCCGAAGGACCTTCGCTTCGCTTAAACAAGACAACCAGCCCTTCATCTATGCCTCCTTAGAAAATTCCTACAATCTTTTCATTTTCAAAGCCAATCTTTTTTGCTGCCGGCTCCTTTGGCAGACCCGGCATCGTCATAACATCGCCTGCTAAGCATACCACAAATCCTGCTCCAGCGGAGAGGGAAAGTTCACGAATTTCGATCCGGAAATTCTTGGGTCTTCCCAAAAGATTCGGCTTATCGGATAAGCTGTAGGGCGTCTTTGCCATACAAATCGGAAGATTGGAATAGCAGGATTCTTCCAGCTTCTTTAATTCCTCTTTAGCCTTATTCGAATACTCTACCCCGTCGGCACCGTAAATTTCCTTCGCCAGGAGTTCAATCTTCTGAGAAATCCTCTGCTCCGGAGTTTGCAAAGTATGGAAATTCACTTCGCCGGCTTCCACAGTTTCCAGCACTGCCTTGGCAAGCTCTTCTCCTCCTTCACTTCCCTTTCCGTAAGCTTCCATGATGGCACAGCGAACGCCTCTCTGCGCACAGAAATCCTTTAAGAAGGAAAGCTCCCCCTCTGTATCTGTAGCAAAACGATTTACTGCCACAACTGCAGGAACACCGAATTTCTTTACATTTTCGATATGCTTTTCCAAGTTCTCTAAGCCTTTTTCCAATGCTTCACGATTCTCCTTGGAAATCTCTTCCTTCGGAAGTCCGCCGTAGTATTTTAAGGTACGAAGGGTAGTTACGATTACGGCACAAGAAGGCGTTAATCCGGCTGCCGCACACTTAATATCAAAGAACTTCTCCGCTCCCAGGTCGGCACCGAAGCCTGCTTCGGTCACCAGAAAATCTGCTAAAGCCAAGCCCATCTTGGTGGCTCTTATGGAGTTACAGCCATGAGCAATGTTAGCAAAGGGTCCACCATGGATAATGGCAAGGTTTCCTTCCAGACTTTGCACAAGATTAGGTTGCATAGCATCCTTTAAAAGAACCGCCATAGCTCCGGTACATTCCAAATCCTTTGCATAGACTCTCTCACCCTTCTTGTTATAGGCTACTACGATTTTGTCTAAACGCTCCTGTAAATCCTTCATATCCTTGGCCAGACAAAGAATCGCCATGATTTCGGAGGCTACCGTAATCTGGAAATGATCCTCTCTCATAGCACCGTCCGCCTGATTTCCCAATCCAACGATAACATTTCTCAAAACTCTGTCATTCATATCCAAACAACGCTTCCAAAGAATCTTTTTGGGGTTGATTTCTAAAGCATTGCCCTGATGAATATGATTATCCAAAACTGCGGCCAGTAGGTTATTGGCAGAAGTGATGGCATGGAAGTCTCCCGTAAAATGAAGGTTAATGTCCTCCATGGGAGCAACCTGAGAATAGCCTCCGCCTGCAGCTCCCCCCTTTACTCCGAAGCATGGTCCAAGGCTGGGCTCTCTTAATGCCACAATGCTCTTCTTTCCTAAACGGTTCAACGCATCATTTAAGCCGATAGATACTGTGGTCTTTCCCTCTCCTAAGGGCGTGGGATTGGTGGCGGTAACCAGAATCAATTTTCCCTTCTGCTTTCCTTCATGGGCAGCACAAAAATTTTGGGATAATTTTGCCTTATATTTTCCATAGAGCTCTAAATCCTCTTCGGAAATCCCATAATTCTTAGCCACTAAAGCGATTGGTTTCAGTGTTACCTCGTGAGCAATTTCTAAATCTGATTTCATTTACTCCATCCTTTCTGTAGACAG
>CAUSUG010000002.1:0-32315 GCA_963534765.1 uncultured Oribacterium sp. | reverse complement strand
CCTTACCGAGATTGATGAGGTTGTGGTCTCCGTTACCTACTACACCGATGGTTGCACGGCACTCGATGGGAACCATTCTCATTTCTCCGGAAGGAAGTCTTAAGGTTGCGTACTTTCCTTCTCTTGCCATAAGCTGTGCTGCATTTCCTGCAGAACGAACCAGCTGTGCTCCCTTACCGGGCTTTAACTCGATAGCATGAATCTCGGAACCTACAGGAATAGCGGACAATGGTAAGCAGTTTCCTACTCTTGCCTCTGCCTCTGCTCCGGACATAACCTTCATTCCGTCAGTTAAACCGTTAGGTGCAAGGATGTATGCCTTGGATCCGTCTGCATAAGAGAGAAGTGCGATGTTTGCAGAACGGTTTGGATCGTACTCGATACCTACAACAGTTGCCACAACGCCGTCCTTAGTGTTTCTCTTAAAGTCGATGATTCTGTATTTCTGCTTGTTTCCGCCACCGTGATGACGAACAGTGATCTTACCCTGGTTATTTCTACCGGCAGTCTTCTTATTCTTTGCCAAAAGAGATTTTTCCGGTGTCTTCTTGGTAACTTCCGCGAAGTCGGAACCGGTCATATTTCTTCTGGACGGTGTATAAGCTTTATATGTCTTAATACCCATTTTCCTTTTTCTCCTTCTTTCTGCGTATAATTGAGAAATTTTTTCACGCAGTTCTTAGCAATTTACAGTGCGCTGAAAATCTCGATTTCTTTAGACTCAGCAGTCAATGTAACGATTGCCTTCTTAGTCTTAGCTGTCTTTCCGAATACCATTCCTCTTCTCTTCTTCTTTCCGTCAAGGTTCATGGTGTTAACAGCCTTTACCTTTGTTCCTTCGAACATCTTCTCTACAGCTTCTCTGATCTGAATCTTGTTAGCTTCAGGATTTACCAGGAAGGTGTACTTTTTCTCGCTCATGTCTGCCATGGACTTCTCAGTCACAACAGGGCGAAGAATCACATCGAAATATTGTAAGTTAGCCATTATGCGTATACCTCCTCAAGTTTTAAAAGAGCCGCCTTTGTAGCTAATACAGTGCCATACTTCAAAACATCGTAAACGTTTAACTCGTTAACCTGAGCTGTCTTCACATTCTGAATATTTCTTGCAGAAAGCACAGTATTCTGATCATTCTGATCCAGAAGAACGAAAGCCTTGTTTACCTTGAAAGCGTCCAACATGCTCTGGAAGTTCTTGGTCTTGATCTCGTCGAAACGAATCTCGTCCAATACAATAAGCTTGTTCTCTGCTACCGCGTTAGACAGTGCAGACTTTAACGCTGCTCTCTTTTCCTTCTTGTTCATGCCTGTGGTGTAATCTCTTGGAGTCGGGGCAAATACTACTCCGCCGCCCTTCCACTGCGGGGCACGAATGGAACCTTGTCTTGCATGACCTGTTCCCTTTTGTCTCCAAGGCTTTCTTCCGCCTCCGGAAACCTCTGCACGAGTAAGGGCTTTCTGTGTTCCCTGACGCTTGTTAGCAAGCTGTGCAACTACTGCGAGGTGTAATAAGTGCTCGTGAACCGGTGCTGCGAAAATCGCATCATTCAGATCCATCTTGCCAACTTCCTTACCCTGCATATTAAATACAGATACGTTAGCCATTAGTATGTTCCTCCTTCCTTCTCGTCTTAGGACTTAACAGCTTCTTTGATGGTTACAAGAGCCTTCTTTGGTCCCGGAACCGCACCCTTAACCAGGATTAATCCCTGTTCTGCATCAACCTTCACTACAGTAAGGTTCTGAGTAGTAACCTTTACCGCACCCATGTGAGAGGGCATTCCCTTACCGGGAAGTACTCTGGATGGTGTTGCAGATGTACCGTTAGATCCCTGATGACGATGGAACTTAGAACCGTGGGTCATTGGTCCTCTGTGCTGTCCATATTTCTTAATAGCAGATGCAAATCCCTTACCCTTGGAAGTAGCGCTTACGTCTACCTTATCCCCTTCAGCAAAGATATCTGCCTTAATCTCATCTTTAACCTTATACTCTTCTGCATTCTCAAAACGGAATTCTCTTAAGAATCTCTTGTAAGAAACGCCGGCCTTGTCGAACTGTCCCTTAAGAGGCTTGTTCACCAGCTTCTCTCTCTTCTCTAAAAATCCCACCTGAACTGCCTTGTAACCGTCGTTCTCAAGGGTCTTTACCTGGGTAACCACGCAAGGACCGGCCTGCAGTACAGTTACTGGAATCAACACACCATTTTCATCCCAAATCTGTGTCATTCCTACTTTTGTTGCCAAAATAGCTTTCTTCATCTGTTCTCCTTTCTACAGCGGAACCGTAATCGGTTCATACTAGAATTATTTGTTTTTCATCTTGATGTCTACGAAAACACCTGCGGGCATCTCCAATCTCTGTAAGCTGTCCATGGTCTTCTGGTTAGGATTGATGACATCAATCAATCTCTTGTGGGTTCTCTGCTCGAACTGCTCGCGAGAATCCTTGTACTTGTGCACTGCACGAAGAATTGTTACAACTTCCTTCTTGGTAGGAAGAGGTACTGGGCCGGAAACCTGAGAACCTGTCTTCTTGCAGTTCTCTACGATTTTTGCGGCGGATTCGTCCACAAGGCCGTGCTCGTAAGCCTTGAGGGTGATTCTCATTACTTGACTTGCCATAAAAAAAGTCGCCTCCTATCGGGTTATTGACGATAAGTTGGTGACTGTACACGTTTCCGCGCGTATCTTATAAAAATACACACGCCGCACCCGCTGCTTGGTGCTTAGATTGTAGTACAGTGACCTGCCGTCAGTTTCAAAACTTGACATTCGCTCCAGAAAGCTCTCTGTAGAAACTTATACATTACTGCTTTCATTTCTATAGTAATCTTTTCCTTCAACGCTATCATGCCACAGCCGTACTAAAATACCATATCCCCGGCCGGAAAGCAAGATTTATCCCACTTTTTTTGCACAAAATCAAAAACATAAGCAAAACAACTTATCACCAAGAATCCTTGTTTTCGGATTCAATTCCACGCCACCGTGCGTGTCGCATAAGTATAATAGAAAAAAGAAGCCTTGTAAAGACTTCTTTCTCTCGGATTATGAAAAATTTACACTTGCCCGGTATCGAAAATTTACATTTGCCCAATATCGGAAAATTGTTTTTGCTCTGCTATCGGCTGTAATCAGGAATTCGCCTCTGCCGATATTTTCGTCAAAAAATTCTCCGTATAGTCCTGTGTTCCATCCGGTTCGATCCACATCGCTTCCACATCCGCTCCGCTATCCTGAATCTTCTTCAGAAGCTCTTTTCCCTCTTCCACATCCAGAATAAAAAGAGCCGTAGAAAGCCCATCCGCAAGGCCGGAATCCTTGGTCAAAATGCTTACGGAACGGTGGCGGTCAGCCGGCATCCCTGTTCTCGGGTCCACGATATGGGCATATCGCTTTCCGTTTACCACATAAAAACGCTCATAGTCTCCACTGGTGACCAAAGAAGTGTCTTCAATTTCTCCCGCTACTGCAAACTGCTCCGTATCCTGTCCATCCACATAAAAGGGATTTTCCACGGGGCAAACCCAGCGTTTTCCGTCTCCTCTTTTCCCGATAGCCCGGAGGTTTCCGCCAATATTCAAAAGATAATGCTTGGCACCGGCTTCTTCCAGAAGCTCTGCGGCCCTTTCCACGGACCAGCCCTTGGCAATACCGCCTACATCCAGCCTAAGCTCCGGATCTTGAAAATACACGGTAGAGTTTTCTTCATCCAAAATTAAGTCCTCAATATTACAATGTTTGGACGCCTCCAAAAGAGCAGTTTCCTCAGGAAGACTTGCGTTTTCCGGATTGGCAATCCCCGCCTCCCGATAGTCGTGCCAGATTCGCAGCACTGCCCCGTAGGCAATATTTACCTCTCCGTCGGTCTTTTCATAGATTTCCTTTCCGAACTTCAGTAAGGCCATTATCTCCGGATCCACCTTTACCGGAGCAGTGCCGGCATTTTCATTTACATACTTTAAGTTCTGTACTCCGGGATAATCGTCATACACATCAAAAAGCTGATGGAGCTCCTGCAGGCGCTTATGCACTGCCTTAAAGTTTTTCTGAAAATCACCTTCATTGCCCTCGTAGCCGATGACCAGAGAAACCGTATCAAAGACATCTATAAACTGGTCCTGATAGCGATTCTTCTTTCCGCAGCCGCTAAGAAGAAGGCAGACACTGAGGACAAGGCAAGCGCCAAGGGCAAGACAGGACTTTCGAAGGCGTAAAACAGAAAAAGAAGCATGAGGAAATGTCTTTTTAGTGCTCACGATACAAAATCCCCTCTTCCTCTTTGTGACGGGCAAACCATGTCTTTACATAGGGGCAGGTGGGAAGAATTTTTCCGCCCTGTCCCTTAACCTCTGCAATAGCTTTTTCCACCAAGGTTCCTGCAATCCCCTGTCCTCGGAGAGAGGGGTCCACAAAGGTATGGTCAAACTCATAGACCTTTTCCTCTTCTATATAATAAGGAAAAGTTATTTCCGCCAGTACTTTTCCGGCCTCTTCATAGCGAATCTGATGCTTCTCTATTTTCCATTCCATAAACTGCTCCTTTCTAAAAAACAGCAAAACCGCTCTTCGGTTTAGCCTTTAAATCCATTTTTCAACAAGAAAAAATAAAGATGTCTTCTGTAACAAAGTTAGTTTACTATAACATTTTTTCTTCACAAAAAAAAGCTTCACTTTCCTCCAACAGAACTGAACTGTTCTCCCCGCAGATTAAACCAGTCTGCATTATGGAAAAGAAGCTTTTTTCTATTTTTAGCATTCTCTATGATTTATACGGAAATAACTTAAGCTCTCCTTTATTATATTCTCCCAAATATACTTCGTGTATGCTTTGATAGCCCTGCTTTTTCAATTCTTCTTGAAGCCATTCCTTGTCTTTTTCGATAATGGTCAGAATGTTTTTCTGAAGGTGTCCATCGGTAATCAGGGGAAATTTTGGATTTTCCTCTCCGTATTTTACGATAATTAACTGTCCGTTCTGCTCACAAACAGCCCTTTTCACCTCCGTTACGGAATATACCCGATTGGTTCGTAATTTAAAGGAGAGATCATGGGCGGAAAGTCCCAGCTTTTTACAGTTGTCATAGAGAATAGCCCCCTCATCCACTACGGGAAGGGCAATACCGTCCAGGATCTGCTTCATTTTCACGTTGTGCATCTTCACGTAGCGAAGAAGCAGAACCAGACCGCACCAAATCGCCAGTATCGCCAGATACTCCCAGATCTTGATGTTGTCGTTATAAATTACACCGCCGATAATACCACCCAATACATAGTTTTGCACCGCATCGGAGGCTGTACTGGGTGCCAGATTACCTTTTCCTGAGATGTTAATGACAAAAATCAAAGCCAAAAAGCCGATAAATAACTTTTCCGCTACTAAAATGAATTCCTGCATCCTCTTGCCTCCTAAACGTTTAAAAAAGCCGGGAAAGAAAAATGCTCTCTACGCGCTTTCCTTTCCCGGCCTATCCCGGAGATAGAGAGATTTGAACTCTCGCGCCGGTTTCCCGACCTACCGCATTTCGAGTGCGGACCCTTCAACCACTTGGGTATATCTCCTGATTTTTTGTAAAAAAAACGGCGAGACAGTCTCGCCATTCCTTCACAATGCCGGCGACCGGGGTCGAACCGGTATGGGATTTTTGTCCCGCAGGATTTTAAGTCCTGTGCGTCTACCTATTCCGCCACGCCGGCGTTTCAAGTTTCCCTGAAAACGTCGCATTGTTTTGCAACAGTACGATAATACAGAATGTTCCTCTGCTTGTCAATACGGGGGCAGTAAAAATTCAAAAAAGTTTGGAAGATTTGAAGAGTTAATTCTCAAACTAGGTTCCACAATGGGATTTACCCGCGGAAATTCCTTTTCGAAAATTTGAAATCTTTACGTAAAATAGTCGTAGGCTAAACGCTTGGTTCCATCTCCTACGATAACCTCTCCACAATATTGAAATCCGAAACGCTGAATGGCCCTTTGCATGACCTGATTATTCTCATGGGTATCAATCCTAAGGTAGGGATGCTGTTCCTTACAAAACTGAAAGCATAACTGGGCAAGACCGGGGATTTTTCCGGAGGATACCACCCGGTGAATGACGCCATAGGCTTCATTCCTATGCCAAGCTCCTTCATAGATTTCTTTATAATTGGGCTCTTCTCCCACATGAAAATGAAAGACCAGCTCAATCTCCTCCGCCTCTCCTACATAGAGATAGCCCTCTTCGATATCCTTTCGAATCAAATCCTCCGGAGGATTATTCTTTCCCCACTGGGTAGGATTCCCGTTTTTCTCCATAAATTCTCTGGCCTTTTCGTACAAAGGCATAATCTGCCGTAAATCTTCCGGCTTTGCTTTTCGAATCTGTAGCATAACGGTCATCCTCCTAATCTCTTTAAAGTTTCTTTGGAAAGTATCTTTGAAAAGCTTCTTTGGAAAGTATCTTTGAAAAGCTTCTTTTATAAATTCCTGTTGAAATCCTCGTTAAAAAGCCCCTTCTTGGACTTTATGTCTAAACTTATATGATAGCTTTTTTCAGCGCGAAATAATTACTAAATTTTCTATCAAAACTTATTTGTTTTCCACAAAGACTGTCTTTTTTTCTCTCATTATGACTTTTTCTTTTCTCAGGGCAGCGGATAAGCTGATATCCTTACACTTTCCCCTATATACTCCACATTCGGATATTATCCGTAAGTGGATATTATCCGAATGTGGAGTATAGGAGATTCCTAAGGCTACCGCTATAATCCATTTCAGGAGGTGGATATGCCTTATCTCAAACATCATTTTCTTTATCTTTTTCTACTCTATGCAGCCATCAAAGATTTACAAGAACGGAAAATCCCCAAAGTCTATTTTATACTTTTTCCCTCATTCTTTTTCTTCCTTCTTGCTTTCCCCTTTGAAGCCGCAGATCTGAAAAAATCCCTTATTACCCTTATCTACTGGATTCTAAGTCTTTTCGTAAGCTATCCCCTCTTTTATTTCACCGCCGCCGGAGGAGCAGACTGGAAACTATGCTCTCTTCTTATCCCCCTTTTACCCTTGGAAGAAAGTCTTCCCCTTCTCCTCCTGGCATCCCTTTTCTCTTTCCTTCTATTTTTCTTTTGTCATATAGAAGACATTCCTTACGCTTTTTCTCTCTTTCTCGGCTACACCCCGATTATGCTGATGAAAGGATAAATTCTAAATTTCCACAGAAAGGATATCGTCATGGAAAAAATTCTTGCCATCTACGATGAAGACGCCCTGTATTGTAAACGCCTTAGCCTTTATCTTCGACAAAACACCAAGCTTCCCTTCCAAATCTATCCGATTCTTAACAAAGAAAGCCTGGAAAGCTTCTCCAAGAAAAAAGAAGTGGATCTTCTGCTTCTCTCCGAAAAGAATGCGAAAAACCTTCATTTTTCTCCAAAATCCCACAAAACCCTTTATCTTTCCGAAGAAAATCTGCTTACAAAGCAACGGAAAGAAAATTGTATCTACAAATACCAGTCCGGAGACCAAATCATGCGAGAAATTCTGGTACAGTACGGAGAGTTGGAGCTTTTAGCGGAAGGCGGCCAGCATCGTGCGGATGTATTTCTGGTTTACAGTCCCCTTGGTCGTTTGGGAAAAACCACATTTTCCAAAGCCTTAGCCAAAGAATTGGGAAAGAATAGAAAGACACTCTATCTCAGTCTGGAAGAGTCCGCCTTCTCTCCAAAGGAGCAGGAAAAGGAGAAGGAGAAGGAATGTTTAACGGAAGCCCTATATCACTTTAAGGAAAATCATCTGACCCCGATGATTTTACGAGCCCTTTCCTATGCAAAGGATAATTATGTCACCATCCATCCCGTTCGAAGTCCGGAGGATATCAGCAGTGTCTCTCAACGAGACCTTTCTCTTTTCTTGGAAAAAATTGCGGAAGAGGCGGGCGCCGATGCATTGGTTGTAGATACCGACAGCAGTATGAGTCGTTATCTGGAATGTTTCACCCTGGCCAGAAAAGTCTTTCTTCCGGTTTTAGAGGATCGGAAAAGCAAGGCTAAGCTTTCCGTTCTTCAACAATACTTGGAGAAAAATGCAGGAGAAGGCGTAGCGGAAAAATTCATCCAATGCAATCTCCCCGCTCTAACGGAAGAAAGCGCCGCCTCCCCTGCTTTGGAACAATACTGCCGGGAGCTCTTATTACGACAGGTATACGAAGAAGAGCAGATGGAAGCGGAGCAATACCGAAAAATGGCTTTATAAGCCTTTAATCGAAATAAATATCGAGATGTTTATCGAGATAAAGATAGTTATCAGAATCATAATGTGATGTGAATCTTAATGTGAATCTTAATGTGATTCTTAATTTGAATCTTAATATAAGCCTTAATGCGAATCTTAATGCGAACCGTAAGGTAAATCGGAAAGGAGCTTAAAGTGCTGGCCCTGGATCAGGTAAAACAAGAAATCAAAAAGGAGCTTTTGCTGGATTTGGAAGAAAAACAAGTCAGTGACAGCCATTTATATCAGGAAATCGACTCTGCCCTTTTAAGCCGAAAGGATCTGGCTTTACGAGAAAAGCTCTACTTAAGAAGCGCGGTTTTTGACAGCTTTCGAAGGCTGGATCTACTTTCCGAACTATTGGATGACGGTACGGTCAGTGAAATCATGATAAACGGTCCAAAAGAAATTTTTGTGGAAAGAAAGGGGCGAATGGAGCGCTGGCAGGGCTCCTTTCAAAGTGAAGAACAGCTTGCGGATTTGATTCAGCAGATTGTTTCTCGCATCAATCGTGCGGTAAATACCAAAAGCCCCATTGTAGACGCCCGCTTAGAAGATGGCTCCCGTGTTCATGTGGTGCTTCCTCCCATCGCTCTAAAGGGACCTACCGTCACGATACGAAAATTCCCGGAGCCCATCACCATGAAAAAGCTGATTCAGCTGGAAAGTCTTACGGAAGATGCCAGCCAATTTTTACAGACTTTGGTTCGTTCCTCCTACAACATCTTCATTTCCGGCGGTACCAACAGTGGAAAGACTACCTTCTTAAACGCACTTTCCCAGTACATCCCTAAGGAGGAGCGCATTATTACCATCGAAGATAGCGCGGAGCTGCAGATTCAATCCGTGGAAAACCTGGTTTCTTTGGAAACCAGAAATGCCAATGCAGAGGGAGAAGGAGCCGTCAGTATCTCCGATTTAATTAAAGCCTCCCTCAGAATGAGCCCGAACCGCATTATCGTTGGAGAGGTTAGAGGAAAGGAATGTCTGGATATGTTAAATGCCATGAACACCGGTCACGACGGCAGCATTTCCACCGGTCACGCCAATTCCTCTACGGATATGTTAAAGCGTATGGAAACCATGGTGTTGCAAGGCGCAGACCTCCCTCTCCCATCCATTAGAAACATGATTGCCTCCGCCATTGAAATCATGGTGCACCTTGGAAGAACCAAAGATCACAAACGGCGGGTTTTGGAAATATCGGAAGTTATGGGGATTGAAAATGGAGAAGTTAAACTCAAAAAATTATATCAATACAATGGCAAAATTCTTGAAAAGCTGTCGGATCTCCATAACGAAGACAAACTCCGTAGTCGATTATAGAGAGTACATCATTTATCTCCCGGAATATCTCTTCCTATGGGTCAAGTTTCTATTGCTCCTTCTTCTCTTTTCTTATGCCTTTTATCAGCATATTCTCTTCTTTTTGCTTCTGCTTCCCTTCAGCTTTTTCTATCCTTTTCTCCAAAGAGATAAATTAAGAAAAAAGCGTCAGGAGGTATTGGTTTCTCAATTTAAAGAAATGCTTTCCATCCTCAGTGCCTATCTAAGTGCCGGATATTCTTTGGAAAATGCTTTATTCGCCTGCATCCCGGATCTGGAAAATCTTCTGGGAAAGAAATGTTATATGGTGGAGGAGCTAAAGCAAATCAAACGCTCCCTTTCCATGAATCGCCCTCTGGAAGAACCGCTTTCCCAATTTGCTCTTCGTTCCGGCGTTGATGATATCCATAATTTCTCGGAAATCTTCCTGGTGGCAAAGCGTTCCGGAGGAGATCTGATTCAGATTATTCAGCAAAGCAGTACGATTATTCGAGATAAACTGACCATTACCGAAGAAATTATTACCCTCAATGCTTCCAGACGATTCGAGCAAAAGATAATGAACGGTGTACCCTTCTTTATGATTTTTTATCTAAATGCCAGCTCTCCGGAATTTTTCCGGATTCTTTATTCCAGTATTATGGGAAGAGTGGTAATGAGCTTCTGTCTCTGTATATACCTTCTGGCCATTTACCTCTCCCAAAAGATTATTGCCATCCCCGTATAAGGCTTATCAGATGACATCTATTGCCACTGACATTTCTGCCGTCTCCGGCATTTCCCTCGTATCAGTCATTTCCGACATTTCTCCCGTCTTCGACATTTCTTTGTGTCAGTTGTTTCTTTCTCATCCGGTATTTCTATCATGTCTCCCCTCTCCGGGCGTCACCAAAAAGGACTATCTATGAACCCCTACACTATAAAGCAAGAACTCAAAAAATTATGGTTTCGTATTCCGGGCTCTAAAACAGAACTCCTGAAAAAGCAAATTCTTATTCTGATTGTCTCCTTTCTTCTTGCTGCCCTCCTCTTCATGCAGGGAACGGAACAGCAATTCCTTCTCCCCGGAAATCAAATCCAAAGAGAGCCTATAGGAGGAGTAGAGAAAAAAATTCCCCTTAATGTTACGGGAATTTCAGGAAAGAAAAAGGAAGAAATCTATGTCACGGTGTCTCCAAGACTCTATAGCAAGGAAGAAGCGGATAAAGCTTTTGCGAAGCTGCAAGGCAAAATGGAAAGCTTAATTCTAAGCGATGAAGACAGCTTTGACGGTATCTCCGGAAATATACAGCTCAAAAAAATCTTTAATCCGGAAAACATAAAAGCTACCTGGAGTTTTCGTCCGGAAAGCTTATGGACTAATCAGAAGGAAACTCCCCTTCAAGATAGCGATAAAAGCTACACAAAGTATAGAGATATTTTAGAAGACTCAGGGCAAGTCCATCATGAATATCTGGAAAAAAACCAGATTCTTACAGGAACATTGGAAGTAGTTCTCAGCGCCAATATTCATCCTGAAGAGGAGGTGGAAGGAGATGAAATCAGCAGTTTCTTTAATGAAAATAATGAAATCACCTACAACTCTCCCACCTATTCCTATGCCCTTCGTATTTTGCCCTTAAAGCTAAGTGAAACCGAGGCCTTGGAAATGGCCCTTCAAAATACATTACAGTACAGTAATGAGCATACCCGTTCCAGGGATAAACTGCTTTTGCCTAAGGAAATTATGGGCCATCACATTCATTTTTCCGAAAAAAAGAATTTTCGCTATCTTTTGATTCCGGTTCTGGGACTTTTTGCCTGCTTTCTTCTCCCTTTGCAAGCTTTAGAGCAACAAAAAACTCGTCAAAAAGCCAGACTGTCCTCTCTGACTCTGGATTATGCAGAATTGGTTTCCAAGTTAGTAGTTTATCTTGGAGCAGGACTGGCGATACGAAACAGCTTTTCGGAAATTGCCAAACACTACAACTATCTGGTGAAAAATTGTCATCAGGAATCCCACCCCTTATATGAGGAATTAAATACTCTCTTAAACCAGCTGGCAAGCAATGTGGGGGAGGGAGAGGCCTATCTGAATTTTTCGAAAAGAATTGCTTTAAAGCCCTACGGTAAACTCATCAGTCTCATAGAACAGAACAGGAAAAATGGCAGCAAGGATCTTTCCCGTCAGCTCCATATGGAAATGGAGGAAGCCTTCTCTGTACGAAAACATATGGCAAAGCGTTTGGGAGAGGAGGCCGGAACCAAGCTTCTGCTTCCTTTAATACTACAGCTCTTTGTCATCATGCTGATGATTCTGTATCCGGCTATGCAATCCCTACACTAAAAAGACGAAGAGAGTTCTTGGAAAACAGCAAGCATTCTCTTTGCCCATACATTCACTCGGCAATCATGCCGCACACAAAAGGAGGTTACGATGTACAAATACGCATTAGAAAATGCCCATTATGCAGTGGACGCCTGGCTTTTTTCCAGAATAGAGCAATGCAGGAAAAAACGAAGGGATTTGCTGCATGGTGATGAGGCCATCGGCACCATTGAGCTGGTTCTCATTATGGTAGTCTTAATCGGTTTAGTCATTATCTTCAAAGCCAAAATTGTTAAAGTCTTGGAAGCGATTATGAAGAAAATTGAAGATCAAAGTAACGGTATTTAAAGCGTTTTCTTTACACTTCTCTTTTTGGAAAGGAAGAGTTTATGGCGAAAAAACAATTCTCCGCATCGATTACGGTATTTCTTTCCCTAATCTTTGTTCTGGTAGCTGCACTGGTGCTTACTATTGCGGAATCCGCCAGAACAATCTCCCAAAAGCTCTATATGCAAACCGCCTTAAACAGTGCCATGGAATCCCTTTTTTCGGAATTTCATAGGCCTCTTTGGGAAAACTACCGTATATACGCTCTGGAATATCGAGATGATAAGCTGCTGCAAGAAGAGCTGGAGGGCTTCACCTCCCTTTATACAGAAGCCAAGGATCTCTTTCCATGCAAGGTGGAGAAGGAAGACTTTCTCTTTCCAAATCGGGGAATCCTTTGCGAAGACCATTATTTTGAAGAAGAAGTGCTGGAATACATGCCGGCACTTCTGGCAAAGGATGCCATAGAATTTTTAGGAGAGAAGAAAGAAGACGCGGAAGCTCTTGCTTCTCTGGAGGATTTTCAAAAGAAAGAAAAAGAATCCAAAAGTATAGAAGAATTACAAAAAAAATATTCCCTAAGCCATCGAGATATTGAAGCCTTGGAAGGACTGATTGAGACAATCGATATGGAGTGCAAAGCTTGTGCAACACAGCATAAGAACGGCGCAAAAGCACTTTCTGCCCACAATCCGGGAGCTTTTTATTCTTCCTGTGCCGGCTTTACTGCCGGACTGGAAAGAATTCAGCAAACTGTTCCAAGGTACCAATCCACTGCCGATTCCCTTCGGGAAAAAGTAGCCCAGTTGCGGCAACACTTTGAAGAAGAAAAGCCAAATTTGGAAGAAGACGGCATTGCCGCTATAGAGGCTGAATTAAGCAGCTACGACCAATATTTGGACGCGGAGGGCAGCATAAGGCAAAACATTGAAGCTCTTCCGCCAAAGTGTGACAGCTTAAAAGCACAGGCAGAAACGGTGAAGCAAGAAGTAAAAGACTTTGAGGAATGGTTGGAGGAAGAACGAGAAGCAAGAAGGGAAAATGAAGACGAGGAGGACGATGATGAAGAAGACTTATCCCAAGAAATTCAAGACTTTTATCATTCCGCAGAAGCAGAATGGAACAGCTTTTCCCTTCCGGCCTACAACGGACAGGTCACAAAAATTAACAAGCAAAATAGAAAAGCCTTGGAAAACCTTAGAAATCTGGGTAAGAAAAAGCTCTTGGAATATCTCCTTCCCGAGGGAGTACCCTGTCCAAGTGATGATGAAAAATACGCCGTACCTCCCGGATTTTCTACAAACTCCAAGGCCAATCCCTTACAGGTGGGGCTTTTGGGAGAATACTCTTTACGGTACTTCCATTCCTATCATAAAAAGGATGACGATAAATCCATTCCCTATAGCGGAGCAAACGGCATGGAGGTGGAGTATCTTATCCACCAAAAAAAGAGCGACTATGCAAACCTTTCGGCACAGGTCCTGTCTCTTCTAGCTTTCCGAGAAGCTATGAACTTTATCTATATCATGAAAAGTCCGGAGATGCGGGAGGAAGCCAAAGCCTTTGTCACAGCCTTTCTTGCCGTTACTTTAAATCCCATCGTGATAGAGGTCTTTACCCTCTTCGTCATCGGTATTTGGGCCTTTGCCCAATCTCTAATAGACGTCAGACAGCTTTTGGATGAAAAACGGGTTCCTCTTATGCATAGTGAAGAAAGCTGGCGGCTCTCTCTATCTCATCTGCTTACTTTCAACATAAACGAAGAAGGTGGAGACGAAAATCAGGGAAAGCATGGGCTATCCTATCAAGATTATTGCAGAGCCTTTCTTTTTGCCTCCGGCTGTTTGTCCCAAAGCAAAGTCAATGACAGAATGCTGTATTGCATGGAGAAGAATATCCAAAGCACTGTATCCGAAAAGGAAAGTCAATTTCAATTAGATCATTGCCTGTATTTTCTTTCCACAGACGCCGGAATTAAGTCTAAACACAGCCTCTACCATAAAGGCTTTTTGGAAAGTCTTGGACTTCGCCCGGAAGAGCGATACCAATTCACCCTTCATTCCGACTATAAATACAAAAATCTCAGCCACTAGGATTCCAATACTGAATATCATGAAAGCGGCAATGGTTCCAAACAAGCTATGGTTCTAAAAGAGCTATGGAGCCGTTTTCCTATAAAAAATAGCAAGAGGAGTATTTATGAGAGGCCAAAGCAATTTTCTTTCCTTTCGAAAACCAAGACTGTGTAGAAAAAAAGTGGACAAAGCGGAGGCTTTATTCTCCTCTTCCTTTCAAAAGAATCTGCTTGCCTCCCTGACGATAGAAGCAGCCTTTTCCTTAAGCCTTTTTCTTTTTGCCATCATCATTCTGATGACTCCCCTTTTTATCTTGAACCGGGAAATCCGTATCAGCCGAGAAATGGAGAAGAACGCCAGAATCCTATGTATGGCCAAATATCTGGAACACTATGGATTGAAAAAAACGGATATCGCGGATATAGAGCACATTGATCAGATTCTGGAAATTTCGGAAACCGCAGTGGAAGACATTCTCCTGCCGAATACTATTCCCACGGAGGGAATGGAAAACATTCAAAGCTTTCGCTCCCATATTACCGAAGAAGATATTTATCTGAACTTACAGTACGACGAACCCATACCCTTCGGACTTCTTCAAAAGAAGAATATGAGACAGGAAATCGTTGCCCATAGAAGAGCCTGGATTGGCAGCAAAGGTGCCCGTTGGGAAAAAGAAGAAAATGCAGAAGAAGAGAATGAGGAGGAAATGGTCTACGTGATAGACGGGCCTTCCAAGGTCTATCACCTGTCCTCGGATTGCACTTATATTTCCAATGACTTTCTAAGCTGCAGCGCCAGAAGAATCGACGGTACAAACGCAAAATACGGAGGAAAATTCTGCCCCTGCAAAGCCTGCCATCCGGATCCAAACAGTCCTGTGGTGTACTACACCGAAGCCGGAAGAAGATATCACAGCACTACCGACTGTCCGGCCATGCGCTCCAGTGTTCATAAAATTCCGCTCAAACAGGCTTTGGCGGAGGGCAGACATCCCTGTCCCAGATGCGGTAAATAAGATATCAACAAACACAGCCTAAACATTATAGATTGTCGGGAGGAAAAATCATGGCAAATTTACAGCTTTTTACCATCAGCAAGGGAATTCTTTTTCTCCTTTTCTTTGCTTTCACCCTCTTTTTTGACTGTCGAAAGCGAAGCATACCCGCTATGATTTTTTTGCTATTTTTTGGAATCTTCGTCATCCATAGTATTTTCTTTGGGAAGGTTTATTATGCTTTCTTTTCTTCCCTATCCATCGGGGAATTTCCTTTGATCCTTCTCCCCACTCTTTTCGCTTTGTTTCTTCTTCTCCTTTCCAAGTGGAGTAGAGAAGCCATCGGCTACGGTGACAGTTTATTTATTCTGCTTTCCTCTTTTTATTGTAATGCCTATCATTTCTTCTTTTTGATTATTACCGCCTTCTTTTTCTCCACCATGCTATCCATGTTTTTGTTTTGTTCCTGCAAGCTGAAGAAGAAAAATCCTAAAAACTTCCGGTTCCCCTTCCTTCCCTGTTTTCTTCCCGGTGTACTGTATTTGCTTGGTCTTTCCTTTTTCTAAACGAAAAGGAATGGATAATCTGTACTCCAAAATAATTGATTATGCATGCTCTAGAAAGGAGTCCCTATGCATACCATTGAAACCACTGTGCTCTTAGGTATTTGTTTTTTATGCCTCCTAATCCTTTTACAAGAAAATATTCAACTGCATGAACGTATACGGGAAAAGGCACAAGCAGCCTATCACGAGGAAGTAGAAAGCCATAGTCTGGAAAAACCCAAGGACTATTTTAAGGTGGAGCTCTATACTCGCTTCTTTTCCGTTGCTGAGGATTTACTCATACGAAAAAAAGGCGAAAGCTCCGGGTCGGAAGAAAAGAACGATGGTTCAGATACCAAGAAAATTACAGAAGAGACAGAAAAAACGGGAAATCCGTAAAGCCCCTAGCCTCCATTATTCTTATAAAAGCGCAGATAGAGAAAGGAATATCCATGTCAAACTACAGTCCTCAATTTAAAAATGATTTTCAACACAGTTTTATGTATCTTCAAAGTGTTCCTCAAGAGGAAAATCATGAGCAAAAGATTCTTCGGCAATGTCAAATTCCGGGAACCTTGTCCTTTCGCCTGTTGGAGGAGGGAGGGGAGAATTTCTTACAATATGATTTTTCCCCCTATCAAAGGGCCTGCCTGTATTTTTCTCAAAGAAAAATGCGGCTATCACATCTTAGTGCACTATTCCTCTCCCTACAGAATGCTCTACGAAATATGGAGGAATATCTTCTCTCTCCTTCACTCCTATCCATTGACTGGGAAGAAATCTTTTATGATGTGGAAAATCAGCAATTTCTCTTTCCTCTCATTCCCTTCAAAGAAGAATATCCGGAAGAAGGCTTGTCCGCCCTTTTGGAGCAGGTATTGGAAAATATTGATGAAGAAGAGGAAGCTGTAGTATTAGCGGCTTTTTTACTGTATCAAGAGCAAAAACACGGCGGCTTGCAATTATCCCGTATCCTGCAAATCCTTCATATTCAAGAGCAGAAACAGCTTGTTCCAAAATCGGAAGAAAAGGCAATAAGCTCCTCCAAGACCATGCAAAAAAGTCCCCGGACCTCATCCCACGCTTTTTCCGGTGAAAAAGAATCGTCCCAAGTCAGTCCTAAGCCCTTCGGCGGAAAAACAACAGCTTCTCCATCCTCTGAAGAATCCGAAACCAATTATACGGAATTGGATTTATGCCAATGCTCCAGCTCTTCCTTCCAAAAACAGGAGCAGGAAACGCCCGTGTTTACTACACAATCCGCTGTAGATTCCGATCATTTCCAAGAAGAGCATTCCTATACGGATGCAGCAAATACCATTCCGAAGAAAAAGGGATTCCTGGCATCTCTTCATCTGCCTTCTATTATTGCCTCTCCTGCTTCTTCCTCTGCTTCTTCTCCGGATTCTCCCTCTCTTTCTTCTCCTGTTCCTTCTCCTGTTTCTTCTCCAGCTTCATCCCCTGTTTCTTCCCTTTCTGACCATGAACAAAAGAAAAGAAAAAAGGAAGGCAGAAAGAAAATGCTACTGGGCATCTTCCTTATGCTCTTCCTTCCTTTAGCTCTATTCTATTTCAAGGGCTCCGGTTTTCTATTCCGTTATCTTCCCTTTGTTATTCTGCTGGAGCTGGCTCTTCTTCTGTATACAGCTCTGGATTATCTAATTCTGCTTCTTTCTTCCCCCGGAAGTGAAGATAAGCAAAAATGCAAAACATCGGAATAATGCAAAGATAAGACATAATATTGATAAATCCGTTGACTAAAGCTGTATCTAAAAATGGCGGCAAGGTTCCGCTTAAATTATTCACGCCATGGGCCAGTACAGTGAAAAACAAGGATCTACTTTTCTTCATGAAATAACCAAGGGCTATACCGGTCATAGCGGTATAAACGGCCTGAATAAAGCTTCCGTGCCATACACCGAACATCACACCGGAAAGCACAGCAGGGAACCAAAGAATATCCGTTACTTCTTCAAAGCTGCTGAAGATAATACCACGGAATAAAATCTCCTCTACCAGCGGCCCCACAACCACGATGGCTAAGAAGGTCCAGATAAAGGGTCCCTGATCCAAATCATCGTAAAGGGTGGAAAAGGCTTCTGATTCTTTTCCTAAAAAGGAAATATTATTTCCCACAAAATCTGCAAAATTCAACCAGATGGTTGCCAATCCTCCTACACCGAATCCAATGACAATGGCAAAGAGGATATTTTGCCAAAGCGGTAGACTTACTTCTGCCTGTTTTCTTGGAAAGACCTTACGATAAAACAGATAGCATATCACCGATAAAACCACAGCAGTAGTCGCATCGATAAAGCTGGCACTGGTATCGATAAAGGACTCGCTTACGGCAAATACATCAAATGCTTTATGAATGATAAAGATGACAACATCTCCAATGCGGTCATAAACAAATAATACAAGTAACGGCAGGAATAAAAACAGCATTTTCCTTTTGTCCATCAAATTCTCCATTGTTTCTCCTTCTCTACTTTTCCTTTTTACTTTTTGAACAATATTTTTTCGACATTTTTTTCAAGATAAATAAGTATTTTTTTATCCCAGCACCACTGTTTTGCCAATTTTCACGGTATTCCTTTGTTTTTTTGCAGAATATAGCATATGATCCGCAAGAGGCATAAGGCTTTTCACCATAGATTTCGCATAGTAGCCCCCGATGCTTAAGGTAATATGCAAATCCGGGTATTCTTCGAAGCACAGCTGCTCCACTTTTTTTCGGATACGATGAAGCTTTCTACGGAAAGCCTCCTCTGTGATTTTGGGAAAGCAAAGAATAAATTCATCTCCCCCATATCGAATCAGTTGATCCGAACTTCGAACACAGGATTGAATCAAATCCGCAGAAGTTTTCAAAGCCAAATCCCCCACGGAGTGACCATAACCGTCATTGATGTCCTTAAAGTGATCAATGTCAATCATGGCCAGGGCTTGATACTGCTTTTCCTGTACCTTTTCATCGTAAAATCTTCTGTTCCAGGCCTTGGTAAGACTATCGGCATAGATGGCCATATCCAGATGAGCTATCTTTTCAATCACCCCACCGGTTCCGGAAACCCCCATTAAAGCAGATTCTTCCATGGAAGACACCATTTCAATAACATAAGGCACTCCTTCAATTTCCGTATATTGGGCAACCACAAAATAGATATCATCCTCTATGAATTCAAACTTCTCCGCCCTGCCCTTGATAGACATGGCTTTCTCAACTATACAATATCTACAATCTCCTCTTCGATTCCATCGTGCATCACAAACCGAATGTAGTTCCTCTACGCGGTTTGGGTAAAGCTTTACCACCTTTTTGTTCCGCGGGTTAACAATACTGACGGCATGAAATGCGGATGCTAATTCTTCAAGTCGTAACGTAATGGTATCATAATCCAGATTTAACCATGAATCTGCCCTGTCACTCATTCTTTATCCTTTCTTAAAACTTTCCCCTACTTTGTTCCCCTATATCTAAACTGGTACTACTCCGAACTTAAACATAACACTCTACACTTACACACATCAATACTCTACACCCATACAAAGATTTCTAGCGATCAAAAAAATCCTCTTCTTGAATGATTTGTTGATCTTCTTTATGCATCATAGATACCTTATCCATATTCAAGGTATGAATACCGAAAATCACCCTATCCTGCTTTGAGCGCTCATAAGAACGAATTAAGACGAAACGCTTCCATACATATTCGTTCTTACGATTCTTGCTCCTAAAATACGCCAAAATAAAGTCCTTCTCCGCACTTTCCACTCTTTCCGCCATGGTGTCCGGATTTAAAAACTGCCAGCAGGCTTCCTTGTCCTTCGGATAGACTTTGTTTTCCACAAACTTTTCGATTTCTCCCCGAAGATTGCTGCTCTCATGAACCCCTTCATAGATTTCATTGACATAAACCGGATTTAACAAATTCTCCTTTAAGTCAAAAACAAAAACCATATCATAGACGGTATATAATGGGCTTAATGCCTCCTGAAACTCCTTATTCTTTTGAAATCTTCTGATATTGGACAGAATATCCAAGCGCACCAAGAAGATATTTTTATTTCCTTTGCTGGCTACCAATCTACTCTGAAATTGACAATGCATACCCCCGGACAAAAAATCCATGGCTTCAATTCTTCCGGATTTCCTGGCTAAATCCATAATATCCCGCATTTTATCCGTAAAAAGAATGGACCTGTCATTTAACAAATCCTGAAATTGATGCGTTCCCTCATAGCCCAGCTCCAAAAGATTCTTTCGATATGGCTTGGTAAAATTCAAGTGTTTTAATACCCCATCAATCTCCGACATAACCGCCACCGGCTGACCTGTTTCAAAGCCGTGAATGCTGGGGGAAGAATCGGAGCGTTCCAAATCAAAGGGCACGGGACTGATAATATTGACAAAGCCGATTTCATCGTACAGGTAGCAATCTTCTTCCGTCTCCATTTCGCAGCTTTCTTTTGCGGAAGCAAACCACTCCTTCATGGCTTCAGGTCTTGCAAAATAATAGCCCTGCATTCTTTCGCAACCTGCCACCTTCAAAAAACGATATTGCTCTTCCGTTTCCACACCTTCCGCTACCGTATGAATTCCGATTTCTTTCGCCATATACAGAATGGAAGAAATGATAATAAGAGACTTTTTCCCCATATCACTGAGGAAACGCATATCAATCTTGAAGGTATCAAATTCAAACTCTTTTAAGAGATTTAAAGAAGAATATCCTGAGCCGAAATCATCCATCCATACCTTATAGCCCAGATTGTGTAATTCTCTGACGGTATCCTTCATATAGGCTTCATTATCCATTACGGCACTTTCCGTAATTTCAATGTGAACATAATTTCTCGGCAAGGAATTCTTCTCCATGATTTCTTCCATCTCTTGAAGAAGTGTGGGTACATCAAAATCCAGACGGGAAAAGTTCATCGAAATAGGTACGATAAACTGTCCTCGCCTTCTTCTTTCTCCAAGCTCCCGACATATTGTTTCCATTACATATCGGTCCAGAAGATGTATCTTTCTTTTTTTCTCCAGCACGGGAATAAACTCCCCCGGAGAAATCATCCCATATACCGGATCTATCCAACGGGATAGAGCTTCCGCTCCGCAGACACGCTTTGATAATCCTCGAATATTGGTCTGCAAATACACCTGAATCCACTCTTTTTCAATGGCTTCTTCGATATGGCTCTCTATATAGCTTTCCAGTTCCTTATCCTTGGGTTTTCTCAGTGACATCCTTCCACTCCTTTATCCTATCTAAAGATTTTCGTCTTTAAAGGGATAAATCATAAGTCCAAAAGCCATAAGATTTTCCGGTTTCAACTAAAATATAATGCTCTACTTCCCGTCAAATCAGAGAATTACTGTAGTAAATCCTTTACGATTTCCCCTCCCATAATTAAACCGACCACAGGAGGGACAAAGGCAACGGAGCCGGGGACAGACCGTTTCCCCTTAGCTTTGGGAAGCGCTTCTTCCGCTTTCTCTATGGGCTTTCTGGGCATTTCTTCGGAATACACCACCTTCAGGCTTTCTATTCCTCTTTTTTTACATTCTCTTCTCATTACCTTGGCCAGAGGACAAATCCTGGTTTCATACAGATCTGCCACCTTAAATCCGGCGGGATTCAACTTATTGCCTGCTCCCATGGCGGAAATAATCGGTACACCGGCTTCCTTGGCCGCTTCAATCAAAGACAGCTTTGCCGCCACCGTATCCACTGCATCCACCACATAGTCATAGGCGGAAAAGTCAAACTGATCTTTGGTTTCCGGCGGATAAAAACAGCGAAAAGCCCGTACTTTACAGTCCGGATTGATGGAATGAATCCTCTCCTCCGCAATCTCCACCTTGGCTCTTCCTACAGTATCCCTTGTGGCAATGATTTGTCTGTTCAAATTGCTTAAGCAAACCACATCATCATCCACCACATCGATTTGACCGACTCCGCTTCTCACAAGGGACTCTACACAATAGCCTCCCACTCCGCCGATACCGAAAACAATTACCTTCGCTTTACTTAGCTTTTCCACTGCCTCAGACCCTAGCAATCGCTCGGTTCTTGAAAATTGACCTTCCATCCTTACTCCCTATACCAAAATTTTATTCTGCCTGCAAAAAGGACAGTCTGCTCCTAATTTTTCTTCCCAAAGCCAGTGCCAAAAAGACCTTAACGGCATCCGGAAGAATAAAGGGAATCACGCCTACAGATAAGGCCTTTCCAAAATCCATAGACAAAACCTTTCCCAACCATAACGTCCCCAGTAAATAGCAAAGGACAATGCCGAAGGCCAAGCCCAGATACTGTTTAATAAAGCTTTTGGAAAAACGATCCACAGCATAACCGCCAAAAAAGGCAAGGAAAATCATTCCGATTAAATAGCCTCCTGTGGGTCCCAGAAGCTTTTCTACACCGGCACCATAATTCGAGAAAACCGGTAAGCCGATGAAGCCCAGCAAGAGATATAAAAGATAAGAAAGCATTCCCAGATTTCTTCCTAAAATCGTTACCGATAGGCAAACCGCGAAGGTTCCTAAGGAAATCGGTACAGGCCCGATATTAATGGAAATCGGCGATAAAATACAGCTTACCGCTGTCATAATGGCTGCTAAACTCATTTGCTTTACAGAAATTGTTTTCATACTTTTCTTTCCCTTCCCTTGAATATTGCTTTTCCTTAAATACTGCTTTTTCCCTTGAATATTGCTTTTTCCTTCAATATTTCTTTTTCCTTGAATACTGCTTTTTCCTTCAATATTGCTTTTTCCTTGAATATTGCTTTTTTCCTTCAATGTTACTGAATACTTTAAACTGCTTAATCCTCCCGGGCGCAGTTCTTTTCGCTAAGGAAAGTCAATAAAAACTTTCCTGTCCCCTTCAAAGACCACTGCCCCTCTTCTGCAGGGAGGAAATAGCTTTCTCCCTTTTTCACAAATCGTTGTTCCTTTTTCCCCGCGGAAGAGCATTCTTCCTGTTTATACTCCGTAGAACCATCTTGATGCATGTCCTTACAGCACTTAGTTTCTTCTGTAAATACCCCCTCTCCCTCCAAAACCAAGAGGGAAAGGAAACTCTCTTTTGTCAGTTTTCCGCTATAGAAAGCATTGTCCTCTAAGCAAAGTCTGTCTACCGTAAAATATTCACAGGAACCGATTCGTTCCAGGTAGACGTTTTTTCCTGCCACGTCTTTTCCTTCCGTACTTTTTCCTACCGCGTTTTCTTCTGCCGCCTTTGTCCCTTGCTTTTTGAATGCTTCTTGCCTATAAGCGGAAAGCTGTTTTCGGTCCATCACCTCTAAAGCCTTCTCCACATGCAGTTCCCTGGTATTTCCTTGAGCGTCTTTTCTGCCATAATCGTAAACCCTGTAGGTCAGGTTAGAGTTTTGCTGTACTTCCGCAAGCAGGATACCGGCTCCGATGGCATGCACGGTTCCTGCCGGGATAAAAAATACATCCCCCGGTTCTACCATCACCTTACAAAGAAGAGAAGGAAAGTTTTCCTCCTCTATCGCTCTTCGAATTTCTTCTTCCGTATAGTCTTTTTGAAAGCCGAAATAAAGAAAAGCGCCTTCCTCCCGTTCCAAGACGATCCACATCTCCGTTTTGCCGTATTGCCCTTCCCGGGATAAAGCAAAGCTGTCATCGGGATGCATTTGAATGGACAAGGCTTTCTTCGCATCAATCAGTTTAATCAGCGTAGGAAAAAAGGGAAAGGCTTTTCCCAAACTTCCTGCTGCCTCGGGATGGCATTTTAGATATTCGGCAAAGCTTTCTCCATGGGAACAACTATCTCCTTCGGAAAAAACTCTCCCTTCAGAAGATTTCTTTCCTTCAGAAGATGCCGCTCCTTCAGAAAAACGCGACTCGTCGGAAAAGCTGATTCGACTGTCTCCATCCGGATGGGCGGAAAGCACCCAAGCTTCCGCAAGAGGCGTCTTAGGAGAGGATATCCCGTATTCCCGGATCAGCTTTTCTCCTCCCCATAAATACTGTTTGCAAGCCGGATGAATTTTCCCTATTGCCATAAACCATTTTCCTTCCTAAGAACTCCTCCCGGATCGGTTCCTTCGTAGAACCCTCTATGGGCTTACTCCCGGGCCGTTGTTGCTGTCTCGCTCGCCAAGGTAATTTCCAGGTCCCGGACCGCTATAGAAGGGAGAGCCTTCTCCACTTTTACTCTCCAGCGTTTCTTCTTCCTTCTTGGGTAGACTTCGAACACGGCGAATTGCCGCATCCAGCTGCTGACTCAAGCTGTAATAGTCTTCACTGCCGTTCAGCTCCTGCAAACGCTCGATAGCATCATTAATCAACGCCTCCGTATCTCCGTCTCTATACTCCAAGCTCTGCAAGCCGGTCAAGGCGGATAAGAAGGACTCCCGCTTGGCATTCTTTTGCGCCTTTTCCTCCGCTTCCTTTGCCTTACTTTCCGCTATAGATTCCTGTACTCTGGATTCTTCTTCCTTCTTGGCAATGTAGGCATCAATCTCGTCTTTCCACTTATCTTCAATCACCAGGAATTCTTTTTGCTTTGTAAAGAGTCGCTCCTGATATTCCTTTTTGAATTTTTCATCCGTAACATCATTTAAGGAATCCCGGATTTTTCCGAAAAGAGTTCTGGCGGTAAAGACATCCTCCAGCTTCTGAATCTTCATGGCCTCATAGGTCTTGATGTCCTTCTCTATCTGTGCCTTGGTTTCCTTTTCCGCCTTCTTCTTCCGATTCTCTTCGCCTCTTTGCTTTGCGGTTTTGGAAACATAGTCTGTAATACCGGACTTTTCATCCGCCTCTTTGACTACTGTATCCGGCACTTCCCAATCCTCCGGTTCCAGGCCCTCATGAAGAATATCCATGGTATTTTTCCAGATTTTTCCGGCATAGGTGGCACCGTAGATTCCCGGCATTTCCACAGGCATATCATGACCTACCCAGATTGCCGCGCTGTAATATTTGGTATAGCCGCAGAACCAGGTATCCTTGGAACCGTTACTGGTTCCGGTTTTTCCCGCTGCCGGCATCTTGTTTTTCAGCTGTAAACCGCGACCGGTACCATACTCCGTATTCATGGTTCCCTTCAAAATGTCCGTCATAATAAAGGCGGTATCTTCGCGGAAAACCTGAGTATTCTGAATGGTCTTCTCGTCCGCAACTACGCCGTCTTTATCGGATTCAATCTTGATAATGCAGGTTTTATTGCTGTATACACCCCCATTGGCCAGGGTGGAATAGCCCTTCGCCATATCCACTACACGAAGACCGTTGGTGAAACCTCCGATGGAAACCGCCAAGGCATCGTTATCCTTCACACTGATTCCGGAAAAATGCATTTTCTCCAGATAATCTAAACCGTTCTGAATTCCAATGCTATCCAAAATCTGCCAAGCCACCGTATTTAAGGAACGGTTGGCAGCCTCTCTCATGGTCACCACCCCGTAGTAGTGGTCACCGGAATTCGAGGGTCCGTCTTCAAATTTGTGGTCGTCAATAACGGAAGCCGCATTGTACTCACCCAAATCCAAAGCCGGTGCATAATCCAGCAAAGGCTTAATGGCGGAACCGGGCTGACGATAGCTTAAGTAAGCACGGTTATATTTGTCCTCGGTGCCTCTTCCTCCAACGGTAGCCACCACATAGCCTGTTTTATTGTCAATGATTACGCCGGCACCCTGCATGGAAAGCTTTCCGTTTTCCTGCACCTCCTGGAACTTGGACAGTCCCTTGTCCAGGGTTTCCTGTAAAATGTTTTGGATTTTAGGATCCAGAGAGGTATAGATTTTGTATCCTCCTGCACGAAGCTCCCGATTGTAAAAGTTGTACTGTTCCTCGTACTGATCCTGATAGGCTTCCTTATCCGCCTGGGTTTCAAAATGATAGGTAAAGGGAAATTTATTGACCTCCATCATCCGGATGGTAGCCGCATAGAGAGCATAGGAGTTCATATAGTCCTCATCCGTACCCTTCTGCACATTTTGGGAAATCTGTAAAGGCTTTCCAATGGCCTCTTCATATTCCGCCTCTGTAATATAACCCACTGTCTCCATAGACTTTAAGACCTGATTTCGCTTCTTTAAAGCCAAGTCCGGGTGGCGCACCGGTTCATAGCGGGAAGGGGCATTGGAAATTCCTGCCAACATAGCCGCTTCTTCCACCGTTAAGTCCTTTGCAGGCTTTTCGAAGTAATACTGGCTGGCCGCTTCCACACCGTAACAGTTATTTCCGTAGAAGTTGGTATTGCAGTAAATCTCCATAATGTCGGCCTTGCTGTACATCTTCTCCAGCTCTTGCGCCAACATGATTTCCACAATCTTTCTGGTAAAGGTTTTTTCCTGGCTCAGATAGGTATTCTTCACCACCTGTTGGGTAATGGTAGAACCGCCCTGGGTGATTCTTCCCCGATTTTTAACCAGCTGAAAAACCGCACGAAGTGTGGCTTTATAGTCCACCCCGTGGTGGGTTTTAAAATTCCTATCCTCCTGGGCGATGTAGGCATTTTGCAGATTCGGGGAAATGTCTTCGATTTTATCGTACACAAAATGCCCGGCATTAATGGTACCAAGCTGCTGTCCGTCAGTATCAAACACCACCGTATCCGCTCTTTTGGTTAAATCCTTTAAATTGCTGCCTGCCAGCTTGTCATAGGCAATCCCCCGAAGACGATTCACCTCCGGACGGATAAAAATCACATAGCCCAATACAGAAAGCACAAACAGAAACAAAACACTGCCCAGAAACAGCCTCCGGATAAAGCGAAAGGCAGAGGATTTCTTCTTTCCTCTCTTATGTCCTCTTTCTCCTTCTCTTATCTCTCTTCCCATTCTTGAACCTCATATTCCAACAATATGTCCGTTAACTTAGCAAAAATGTCTTTCTTATCCCTTCTATTTCTCTCCGAAATTTTAACAAAAATTCTGTGGAGAATCAGAAAAAATATTGAAAGAACTTCTTAGGATAAGACAAATTTCTCTTAAACCCGTTACTTCTCTATCCAAATCCGCCTAAAGAAAATAGCGGATTGCTTCACTTTCGGAGAATCAAAGAAACGGCACAAAGCTCTTTTGAACCCTGTGCCGAAGCCTTATTTCGCGTAATCTACCGCTCTTGACTCTCTGATGATGTTTACCTTAATCACGCCGGGATACTGCATCTGCTCCTGAATCTGTTGAGAAATGTTTCTGGCCATAATGGTCATATCATCATCACTCACCTCTTCCGGAACTACCATAATGCGAACCTCTCGTCCCGCCTGTACCGCAAAGGATTTCTCTACTCCGTGATAAGAGTTGGCAATCTCTTCCAATTCCTTCAAACGGTTGGTATAGGTCTCCAAAGCCTTTCTTCTGGCTCCCGGTCTTGCTGCGGAAATGGCATCCGCTGCCGCCACGATGAAGGAAGTCAAGGATGTGGGCTCCGTTCCGCCGTGGTGAGATGCCACAGCATTGATAACGGGTTCGGGCTCATGGTATTTCTGACAAAGTTCAATACCAAGATCCACATGGGTTCCTTCTACTTCATGGTCAATGGCCTTTCCAATATCATGGAGAAGACCGGCACGCTTAGCCATACGAACATCCAAGCCCAGCTCCTGCGCCAAAAGGCCGGAAATCTGTGCTACTTCTATAGAATGCTGCAAAGCGTTCTGTCCAAAGGATGTACGGAACTTCATTCTTCCCAAAAGGAATACCAGCTCCGGATGCACACCGTGAACCCCCAGCTCCAAGAGAGTAGACTCTCCCTCTTCCTTAATGCTGTCGTGCACTTCCTTACGACTCTTCTCCACCACCTCTTCAATGCGGGCAGGGTGAATTCTGCCGTCTACAATAAGCTTTTCCAGTGCAATTCTGGCTACTTCTCTACGAATCGGGTCGAAACCGGACAGCACCACTGCCTCCGGTGTATCGTCGATAATCAACTCCACTCCGGTCAGTTGCTCTAAAGTGCGGATATTTCTACCCTCACGACCGATGATTCTTCCCTTCATTTCATCGTTGGGAAGCTGTACAACGGAAACGGTAGACTCTGTTACCTGGTCTGCCGCACAACGCTGAATAGCCTCTACGATATATTCTCTGGCGGTTTTCTCTGCCTCTTCCTTGGCTCTGGCCTCATATTCTCGAATATATAAAGCGGTATCGTGCTTAATACTTTCCTCTACGGAATGCAACAATTCCTGTCTGGCCTGATCCTTGGTTAAGCCGGAAACTCTTTCCAGCTCAATCAGCTTCTGGCTATGAAGCTGTTCGATTTCCCCTTCCCTGGTCTGTAATCCTTCCTCTTTTCTCTGAAGATCCGATTCCTTCTTCTCTAAGTTTGCCGCTTTCTTCTCGGAGCTTTCTTCCCTTTTCAAAATTCTCTTCTCAAGGTCGGAAATTTCTCTTCTACGGTCCTTAATCTCCTTATCCAGCTCATTCTTAGCCTTCAGTGCTTCTTCTTTTGCTTCTAATAATGCTTCTCTCTTCTTGTTCTCCGCAGTGCGAATGGCATCATCAATAATCTCCCTGGACTTCTCCTCAGCTGTTCCTACCTTCCGAGCATAATTGGTTCTTTCTTTATTCTGTCCAAGGATGAACATGATTGCCCCCACCACTGCCGCCACAATTACAATGATGGCGATTCCCAATGGGTTCAATGTCTGTACCTCCTTCACTATTCTTTTGTTAATGTACAAATATGTGAAGCAAAGCAGGGTCGGCTACGCCGAAAATCCCTTGCAAAAATCTCTCTGTTACCATATTCAACCTTTTAACAAGCTTATTTTAAGGGATATAAATACTTGTGTCAATGAGAACTATTTCCCGGTCCGGCTTCAAACTGTCTCCAGCACAGGCTTTAAAATGTCTCCGGTGCCGGCTTCATAATGTCTCCAGCACCGTTTTCATAATGTCTCCGGTGCCGGCTTCAAAACCATCTCGGGGCAAACTGGATTCCTACTGAAATACCGCCAGCATTTTCTGAGAGAGGCTTTCTCCGATTCCCATAATATTATTCAGGAATAAAATCTCCTCAATGCCTTTTTCCTGAATCAGGGAGGAAGCATTTCCCTGATAATGCCGGTAGTCCACCACATAAACATCCCGATAATCCTGTGCCAAAAGGGGCACAAAGGCATTTCCGTAGGAATCCTTTAAGACCAAAATGCTCTTCTTCCGGGGAGCCCCTTCATTATGGATTTCCACATAGCCATGATCTCCCAGCATAAAGCAGTTGTATTTATTGCCGGGAAGCATTTGGCTGGCATCATTAATCAACTTTCCTTCCTGAAGATTCCCCTTACTGTCGGTATATTGCATGGTATTCATGCTTCTCTGATAAGCCGTTACCTGGTCGGGATGCCCCTTCAAACTTTCCGGACGATTCATAAAGAAGTAAAAGGTTCCGTAAAATTCCGGGAAATCCAGCTTTTGATAGTCAGACAAAGGCTTGGTACTGTAGCCCATACTTTTGCAATATTCCTGATAAGCATAATAAGCCCCAAGCTGAGTCCAGTGATGATCCGTTCGGAAATAGATGTATTCCTTTTTGTGTACGGAAAGGGCGTCAAAAACATTGACCGTATTGACCCTTTTATCCATCAGACTATAGCTGTAGGCAATGGCCTGATCCATCCCGGAGGAGGCCAGCTTTTCCTGCACCTTCGGATCCAAAATCACGCCAAAGGAATTGGGTACAATCATGGCGCTAAGCTTCACCTTGGGAAACATGGCCTGCACCGTATTTAATAAAGAAGCGTGGGCACGAACCGCCTTTTCACTGAAATAGAACAGCTCGTAGGCGGAATCTCCATTCAGATAGAGACTTCCAATCTGTTCACCGGCTACATTTTCCGCCTTATCCGCCTTTTTAATCTGCAGATTTCCCTCCGCATCCGTTTCAAAATTGCTGTTTTCTTCTTTTCTTTTCGTTGTATCTTGCTTTGCATCGGAGCCTTGCTTTGCTTCCGCACTCTGCTTTGCTTCTGCCTCTTCCTGCTTTCCCTCTATTCCTTTTCCTTCTTCCGGCTGCTCTTTCCCTTCTTTCTTATTCCGGGCTTCCCCATCGGATTCCTTTTTCTCTGCTACTCCGTCCTGTTCGCCTTCCGTATCCTTCTTCAATGCGAAGGTCTCCGCCAAAGCACCTTCCCCTGTGGGAATTTCTTCTTTGACCTGCTCGGCGGCTCCGTAAATCTGCTCTCCCTGCAAGCCATAGAAAGCCTTGGTTTTCGAAGCCAAAAGCATCCACTCCTCTTTTCCCGGATAGCTGTCCTGATACCAGGATGTGATGTCCCGGAAATAGCTTCCCGCAAAAAGTCCCTGCAAGGAAAATGCAGGAAACTTCTTCAGTTCTCTTTTTTCCGCATCGGAATATCTCGGTCTTAAGGGAAGAAGCACCCCCAGCACAAAAAGGCAGCACAAGAGCCCCATCATAGCCAGTGAAAATATCTTGGCATAAGGGAAATCCTTCTTGGGCTTTTCCGGACTCGTCTCTTCTGTACCCTTAGCTTTAGTTGTTTCCACTTCTATAGAATCCTCTTCAATGCTTCCCTCTTCTACGGATTCCTCTTCCGTAGAGCGCTGTTCCGAGGAGCACTCTTCTTTAGTTTTTTCTTCTGTGATGTTCTCTTCCGTTAATTTTTCTTCCATAATCTTTTCTTCTGTAATTTGTTCTTCTCTTCCCTGATTATCCATGCCCGTCTACTCCCTGTGCAATCAATCTCGCCGTCTATGCATTTGCCATTCTTTCCTTCTCGTAAGATAAGAAAAGCACTCTTTTAAAATTGATTATACAAAAACGGCATATAGCTCTGCCCTGCCATAAGAGCGAAGGACAAAAGCAAAAAGGCAATCGCCGCCAAAAGCTTTCCCCAGAAATACAACTGTTCCGCATGCTCTAAGAAGAAAATGTTTAGCTTTGTTCTTCTTTGGATTCTTCGAAGAATTTTCTCATGGCGAAGCAAATCCTCCTGATTTTCCTGACTAAGCTTTGCTTCCATCTTTTCTTCCCTCAAGAGTTCTTCTGATTCTATTTTTGCTTCTGCTTTTACTTCTGATTCTACTTCCTCTTCCGCCTTAGCCTCTGCTTCTACCTCTTCTGCAAATGAATTAGCTTCTTCCATTTGTACTTCCGTTTCCCCGGATGTTTCCTCAGGGCGAGAATCGCCTTCCCCGTCCAAGCTAAGCTTTAGCATAGGATATTTTTCTTCAGGGAATAAATCCTTCCTATCGGAAGAAGCAGCAAAAATCGACTCATCTGCTGTAGCTTCCGAAACTTCTTTCAAAGCAGCTTCCCCGGCATCTATCGCCGTTACTTCCGGGGTATCTACTACGGTTTCCGGAGAATCAGTCCCTGCTTCCGGAGAAGCTTTCTCTGCTTCCGGCGAATCTTCCTCCGAATCCTCCATGCCGTAAAAGCCCAAACTTGCTCTTTTCTTCCTTGCCAAACGGGATTTGCCCCGGAACAGGAGCTTTTGCCATTCTTCCTCTAAGCTACTCAAAAGATTGCCGGAAAAGAGAATGGCTACAAGAAGAAGAAAAATGTTGCTCTTTGCAATCAGCAGGGTTTTTCCGTCCACTAAAGCCAGGCTCTTCGGCAAGGTATGAAGCCACAGGATATTTTTCAGGCTTTGGAAATCGGAAAAGCGGAAAAGAATCCAGGAAAAATACAACACCACCAGGGTATAAACGTGCTGTAAGCATCTCAGAACAATAGAGAAAGCTCCTCCTTCGGATTTGTGAATTCTTTTCCACAGTTTCTTACAGCAAAGTTCCAGCAGGATAAAAACAAAGAAATACAGTCCCCAAAGAATGAAATTTGCCGTGGAGCCGTGCCAGATTCCGGTTAATACCCAAATCAAGAGCAGGTTTCTCACCTGCAAAGGAAAGGGAACTCGATTTCCCCCCAGGGGAATATAAACATAGTCCCGGAAAAACATGGATAGTGAAATATGCCAGCGTCTCCAGAAGTCCCGAATGGAACAGGCGCTATAGGGTGCCTGAAAGTTTTCCGGAAGGGTAAAGCCGCAGATTTCCCCGATTCCTATAGCCATATCCGTATAGGCGGAAAAATCCAAAAAGATCTGCAGCATATAGGAAAGACCGGAAAGGAACACTGCCAGAAAGGAAAAGGATGGAGAAGAAGACTGTAGCATAGAAGCATTTTTCAGACTGTCCAGGCTAAGAACTTCTACAGAAAGGGAGCCCAGCGCATCCGCCAAAGCCAGCTTCTTCCAAAGGCCGAAGGTAAATCGGAACAATCCGTGGGAAAATGCTTCATAGGAAAATGCACGATTTTTGATTTCTTCCCGCATTTCCGAATAACGAAGAATCGGCCCCTGAGAAAGCACCGGGAAGGCAAAGGCAAAAAGAGAAAAGGAAAAAATGTCCTGCTCCGCCTCCTTTCCCTGATAGCAATCGTAAAGGTAGGCAATAAAACGGAAGCTGTAAAAGGAGATGCCAAAGGGCATCCAGCCCTTCAGCATTTTCGGTAGGAAGGGC
>CAUSUG010000001.1:0-45204 GCA_963534765.1 uncultured Oribacterium sp. | reverse complement strand
GTTTAAAGATCCGGCCTTTATCTGGTCCGTTTTAATTACCTTTGTATTTGTTATTATTAATGTTGTAATGATTAATCTGGTAGGGTTCTTATTGGCTCTACTTTGTACTGTTAAAATGCGTGGAGTGGCCTTTTTCAGAGCTGCTTACTTTTTACCGAACTTGATTGGAGGAATTGTTCTTGGTTATATCTGGCAGTTCGTCTTCAACAATGTTTTGATGAATTATATGAAATTTTCCATGTTATCCCAGACCAAGACAGCGATGCTGGCCATTATTGTGGTTTATCTCTGGCAAAGTGGCGGATATATCATGTTGATTTATGTTACCGGGCTTACACAGATTCCCGGAGATGTGCTGGAGGCTGCCCAGATTGATGGGGCTACGGCGTTACAAACCTTATTCAAGGTTAAGCTTCCGATGATTGCTTCCACCATTACCATTTGTACTTTCTTGACTTTAACCTCTGCTTTTAAACAGTTTGATGTGAATATGGCTTTGACTAACGGAACGGGCTCTGTGGCGGACTTTATGGGTTCCTATTTATCTAACGGTACCCAGATGCTTGCTTTAAATATTTACAACACGGCTATTGCAAAGAATAATTTTGCACTGGCTCAGGCGAAGGCTATTTTGTTCTTTATTATTCTGGCGGTTATTTCCCTGATTCAAGTTCGAATCAGCAATAGTAGAGAGGTGGAGATGTAATGGGCAAGTCTAAAAGTGTAAAAAATTTAATCTTGGGGATTCTGGGAACTTGCATTGCAATTTATATTTTATTTCCCTTCTATTTAGTAGTGATGAATTCCTTCAAGAGACAAGCAGATATCGTTAAGGATCCGGTGGCTTTTCAAGGGGTTAGTTTTGCCCAGTTACAGGCCAACTTGAATTCGGTAATTCATAATTCCAACTTTAACTTCTGGTATGCTTTCGGTACTTCAGCGATTATTACAGTAGTGTCTTTGGTTCTTCTGATTTTATTCGGCTGCATGGCTGCCTGGGTTATCAGCAGAAACAATAAAAAGCCTTGGGCTATTGCCGTATATATGACTTTTATTGCTTCTATGATTATTCCCTTCCAGGTTGTAATGCTTCCTCTTCTTTCCACCTTTAGAGATGTGGGAAAGTTTGTAGGCATTAATATGTTGCAGTCTGTACATGGTATTTTGTTTGCTTACCTTGGTTTCGGCGGTGCCATGACCGTATTTATTCTGACAGGTTTTATTAAGGGTATTCCCTATGAACTGGAGGAGGCTGCGGCAATTGACGGCTGTTCTCCCGAGGGAACATTTTTCAAGATCATCTTTCCTTTGCTTCGTCCGGTGATTACTACGGTGACCATTTTGAACGGTATGTGGATTTGGAACGACTATTTACTGCCTTCTTTGATGCTGGGACAGAATGGAAAGATTAAGACTCTTCCTGTAGCTGTGCAGGCCTTTGTGGGATCTTATGTAAAACAGTGGGATTTAATTTTGTCTGCAGCATTACTGGCAATTCTTCCTATGATTATTGTTTTCCTAGTAGGACAGAAGCAGATTATGAGCGGAATGGTAGAGGGTGCTGTAAAAGGATAAGGAGAATAGCGTTCTCAAAGAATCTAACAGAGAGAGGAATATTTATTGCAAAGGACTGCAGATTGCAAGGAATGCAGATCCTTTGCAGGCTGTTCTCAAGATAAATATTCAGAATGAAGATTATGGCTAGAATTAAAGATATTGCTAAACTTGCAAATGTAAGTCCCTCTACAGTATCCAATGTGATTCATGGGCGAAAAAACAAGTTAAGTCCTGAGCTCTATGAAAAGGTGCAAAGGATTTTAGAAGAAGAGCATTATGTTACGCACCGGGGGGCCCAAATGTTGACAAAACAGGGCTCCCGTCTTATTGCTCTGATTTTGACCTATAGCAGAGCTGAAGAGGAAAGTATTGTACAGGATCCCTTTGTTTCTTCGATTATCGGTGCAGTACAAAGTGCGCTGCAGAAGGAAGGATATTTTCTTTTGCTGTATGCCAATCCCCAAATGGAGCTTTGTACCAAAATCACTTTAGAGTGGAATGTGGAAGGGATTATTCTCTTGGGAGCAAAGCGTGAAGACTACTATTATTTACGTTCTCTGAATTCGGTACCGGTTGTTACTATAGATACCATTTTCTTTCCGGAGGATTATTCCTATGTTAATGTAGGACTGGAGGATTACCGGGGAGCGCTGGAGATGACTCGCTACCTGCTTTCCAAAGGACACGAAAAAATTGCTTTTTTATCATTGATGGACGGCATGGATGTATTACGGAAAGATGCCATAGACAATATCCGGTATCAGGGGTACCTACAGGCTTACGAAGAAAAAAACTTAGCGGTAGATCGGAGCCTTTGCCGAAATTTATCCTATGATGGGAAAATTAGACAAAAGCAGTATAAGGATTTTTACCGGGAAAATTTTTGGGACTGTACGGCTTTATTTTTTACGGCAGATATTATGGCCCTGGAAATGATGAGCTTTTGTATGGATCAAAAGCTACGAATTCCGGAAGATATTTCCATTGCCGGATATGATGGGATTTTTGCGGCAAAGAGAGCAAGACCTCGGCTTTGCACCATTTGTCAGGACAGCACGGAAAAGGGAAGACGGGCAGTAATGGAATTGGTACTTCTGCTTAAGGAAGAGCAGGATATTGGAACTCGTAAAAAAGATATTCGCTTACCTGTATTTCTGGAGAAAGGAAGTTCTGTGCAGACGGTAGGGGAGCAAAAGCAATCCCCCGGGCTACAGCTTCATTTGCAAAAGAAAGCGGAGCTTAAGGATAGAGAAAAGTTCTTAGAGGAAGTGTAGTGTGCTTCCGTAACGGAATAGAAGATTGTTGCGAATAGTGTATTGTTAATGGAATAATATATTGTTTTCTTTGGAAGGAGAAGAAGATGAAAAAAACATGGTGGAAGGAAGCCGTTGTGTATCAGATTTATCCCAGAAGCTTCTGTGATAGTAATGGAGACGGTATCGGAGATTTGCCGGGAATTGAAAGCAAATTGGATTATCTTAAGGAATTAGGGATTGATGTAATCTGGCTTTCCCCTGTTTATCGTTCTCCCAATGATGACAACGGCTATGATATTTCCGACTATGAGGATATCATGGAAGAGTTCGGTACCATGGCGGATTTTGACCGTCTTTTAAAGAAGGCTCATGAAAAAGGCATTAAGATTGTGATGGATTTGGTAGTAAACCACAGCTCCGATGAACATGCCTGGTTTATGGAGAGCCGTAAGGATAAAGAAAACGCCAAGAGAGATTACTACATTTGGCGTAAGGGAAGACCACTGTCCACCGTATCTAAGGAAGAGCAGGAGCGCTTTGCCGGGGATATTGTGGAGTATCAGGGAGAAAAGCTTCTTCCTCCCAACAACTGGGGCTCCTTCTTCTCCGGACCGGCTTGGGTCTTTGATGAGAAGACCGGGGAGTTCTATCTCCACCTCTTCTCCAAAAAGCAGCCGGATCTGAACTGGGAAAATGAAATCGTCAGAAAAGAAGTTTTTGATATGATGACCCGTTGGTGTGAAAAGGGAATTGACGGCTTCCGTATGGATGTTATTTCCTTAATTTCCAAGCCTGAGGGACTTCCCAGTACAGAGATTCCAAAAGGGGCTGTTTATGGAGACGGAGCAGTTTGTGCCAATGGCCCCAGAGTCCATGAATTTTTGCAGGAAATGAATCAAAAGGTGCTCTCAAAATATGATTTAATGACTGTAGGAGAGACTGCGGGAGTAACTTTAGAGGAAGCAAAGAAATATGCCAATGAAGCCCAGACCGAGTTAAACATGATTTTTCAGTTTGAACATGTGAGCTTGGACGATAGTACGAAGTATGGCTTTAAATGGAATACAGAGAAGATGCCCTTGGTGCCATTAAAGAAGAATCTGGAAAAATGGCAGCTGGGCTTACAGGATGTGGCTTGGAACAGTATCTATCTTTGCAACCATGACCAGCCCAGAGTTCTAGCCCGGCTGGGGGATGACGGAGGGCAATACAGAGAGCGTTCTGCAAAGTGTATTGCTACCTTCCTTCATATGATGCAGGGAACTCCTTATGTATATCAGGGAGAAGAGCTGGGAATGGGAAATTATCCCTTTACCGATCCTTCCCAGTTTAGGGACTTGGAAAGTATCAATGCGTATGAAGAACTGACAGAGAAGCTTCATATCAGTCCGGAGGAGCTGTTCCCCATGATTGCCCATAAGAGTAGGGACAATGCCAGAACTCCCATGCAGTGGAACAGTGAAAAGGAAGCGGGCTTTACCACAGGAACTCCTTGGATTTCGGTAAATCCCAACTATACTACAGTGAATGCGGAGGAACAGTTGAAGAGACCGGATTCCGTGTTCCACTACTATCAGAAGCTGATTGCTTTACGCCATAGCTCCGACTTGATTGTGTATGGAGACTTCCGCTTATTACTTCCGGAGGATCCGGATTTATTCGTGTATGAGCGTTCTTTGGGAGAGAAGAAGCTTTTAGTAGTTTGTAACGTATCGGAAAATGAGAGAGATTTCGTGATTCCTGAGGAGTTTAAGACAGGAAAGCTCTTGATCCACAATGTGGAAGGGGAAGATGCCAAGAGAGGACATTTGCTTCCCTATGAGGCCTTTGTATTAGAAATTTAAATCAGCCGCGGCAGCTTTGTCACGGCCGGAAAGCTCGCATTTTGTCGGAAGGATAGAATGACAGAGAAGGAAAATATAGTAAGGAGAAAAAATGAGAAAAGAATGGTGGCAGGAGAAGGTCGCTTACCAGATTTACCCAAAAAGCTTTAAGGATACTAAGGGAAACGGAATCGGAGACATTCGGGGAATTATCGAAAAACTGGATTATTTGAAAAGTCTGGGGATTGATATTATCTGGATTTCTCCCTGCTTCCTATCCCCTTTGGCGGACCAGGGCTATGATATTGCGGATTACTATAAGATTGATCCCCGCTTCGGTTCCAATGAGGATATGGAGGAGCTTTTGGCGGAGGCTAAGAAAAGGGACATGCATATCCTTTTGGACTTGGTGGTAAACCATTGCTCCGATGAGCATGAGTGGTTCCAAAAGGCCGTTGCGGATCCCAAGGGACCCTATGCGGATTATTTCTTCTTTGAAGAGGGAATCGACGGGAAGGAGCCCAATAACTGGCGTTCCTATTTTGGAGGTTCCGTTTGGGAGAAGGTACCGGGAACGGAGAACACCTATTACCTACACCTCTTCCATAAGAAACAGCCGGATTTAAACTGGGAGAATCCAAAGCTTAGAGAAGAAATCTACAAGATGATTAACTGGTGGTTGGACAAGGGGGTATCCGGTTTCCGTATTGATGCCATCCTGAACATCAAGAAGGTATTCCCCCTTCAGGGACATCACTATCCTGCGGACCGAGAGGACGGTATGGCCGCCTGCACCAATATGATTTATGAGGCGGAGGGAATCGGAGAATTCCTTCGGGAAATGCGGGATTGTTGTTTCCGCCCTCACAATGCCTTTTCTGTGGGAGAGGTCTTTAATGAAACAGAGGAGCAGATTCCGGAGTTTATCGGAGAAGACGGTTATTTTTCTTCCATGTTCGACTTCCGTGCCCATAGTAGCGGACATTCCGACAAGGGATGGTTTGACAATAAGCCGGTTACCCCCAATGCTTATCGGGACAACTGCTTCTTAACCCAAAGATTGGTAAATCCCGTAGGATTTATTTCTACCGTTATTGAGAACCATGACGAGTCGAGGGGAGTAAACAGCTATATTCCTGCTGAGGATTTAAGCGATACCTCCAAGAAGTTTATTGCCACCATGCTGATGATGCAGAGAGGCCTTCCCTTTATTTACCAGGGACAGGAAATCGGTATGGAAAATGTGGTTTTCCACGACATTTCCGAGGTAGACGACATTTCCACCCTGGATGAGTATAAGATCGCCTTGGAGCATGGCTATAGTAAGGAAGAAGCATTGAAGATTGTCAATCGATATTCCAGAGACAATGCCAGAACTCCTATGCAATGGACAGGCGGTAAGGAAGCAGGCTTTACCACCGGGAAACCTTGGCTTCCCGTAAATCCCAACTATACAAGGATTAATGTGGAAAGTCAGGAGAAGGATCCGGCTTCTGTTCTGGCCTATTACAAAGCGCTCTGTGCTCTTCGTAAGCAGGAGGAGTATAAGGAAGCGGTGGTTTATGGAGACTTTATTCCCTTCCTGGAGAAGGAAGACCGCTTTATGGCTTTCTACAGAAAGGGAGAGAAGAAAACCCTTTTGGTTTTGGGGAATTACAGAAAAGAAGAAAGAGAAGTGGAGATTCCCGGAACAATTAAGAAGGTGGTACTTTCCAATGTGGAGCCAAGAATCAATGGTAATACCGTAAAGCTTTCCGGTTATGAGGCTTTGATTTTAGAAGTGGAATAAAAAGTAAGATAAGAGTGAGGACACAAAATCCTCACTCTTTTTCCATTTTTTTGCCACATTTTTTTTCTATTCTATGTCTTGTCAAAAGGAAAACAGCTTCCCAAGACCATGAAATAATGCAAGTTTTCAATAGTAAATAAAAAGAAAGAGCTAAGTCATAAGGGAGAAAGCTTTGGCTTAGTAAGGAGGTAAATTATGGCAAGAGGAAATAGAGTAGCAGGAATTGTGGCATCCGCCCTTCTTTTCGGAGCAGTATCCGGAGGCACTATGGTGGGGGTAAATGTGTTGGCAGATCAACACCGTTCCGAAATTGTAGCGAGTGTGAATGAGCTTACCGGACAGGGACAGAAGGAAAGCTCTTCTCCCATTCAGAAAACGGTAGCAAAGGATAACAACGACAGTTCTTCCGAAAAGACTACTACATCCGGAGAAGAGAGTGTGTCCAATATTGCTAAGACCGCAATGCCTTCCGTAGTTTCCATCACAAACACCATTAAGTATCAGCAGAACGGCTTTTCTCTTTACGGTCAGGGGCAGACGCAAGAGGCGGCAGCCAGCGGTTCCGGTGTGATTATCGGAGAAAATGATAATGAGCTTCTGATTGTGACCAATAAGCATGTGGTAGAGGATTCCACTTCCCTGTCCGTACAATTTGTGGACGGAAAGTCCTACGATGCAAAGATTAAGGGAACAGACAGTGATGCGGATTTAGCTGTAATTGCCGTTCCTTTGGATTCCATTTCCGCAGAAACCAGGAAGAGTATTAGCACAGCCACCTTCGGGGATTCCGATGCCTTAAGCGTAGGAGATCAGGTAGTGGCTATCGGAAATGCATTAGGTTACGGACAGTCTGTAACCACCGGTATTATCTCTGCCAAGGATAGAGACATTCAAACGGAAAATGGTTCGGAAACCGGCCTTTTACAAACCGATGCAGCCATTAATCCCGGAAACTCCGGCGGCGCCTTACTGAATATGCAGGGAGAGTTAATCGGTATCAATGTGGCAAAGTATTCCGATACAACTGTAGAGGGTATGGGCTACTCCATTCCTGCCAAGAAGGTTCAGGAAATCGTGGAGACACTCTCCAAGAGAGATACCAGAGAAAAGGTAAAGGATGATGAAAGAGGCTACATCGGTATTCAAGGAAAAACGGTGGACAGCAGTATTGCGGAAGCCTACAACATGCCCCAAGGAATTTACGTCTATAAGATTTTAAAGGGTGATGGCATTGATAATTCCGCTTTACAGGAAAAGGATATTATTACCAAGTTTGACGGACAGGGCGTAAGAAGCCTGGAGGATTTGGTTTCCTTAATCTCCGGCTATAAGGCAGGAGAAAAGGTGGAGGTGACTGTAAAACGTCTTTCTGCCAAGGGACAATATGAAGAAAAGACGGTAGAAGTAACTTTAGGAAAGAACAGTACTGACAATAACTAAGAAAAGCTTCTTTCGGAGATATCTGCAAACCTTAAAGAAGATGAGATTTTTAGAAAAATGATATTTTCATAGAGGAGGCTTTAAGCTTCTCCTTAAAAGTAGGAAAAATGAACGGAAAATAAAAAATAAATTGTGTGATTGCGATAAAAAAAGCTTCTGAGACGAGTTCCGGAAGCTTTTTTTATGCTATACTAAACAAATATGTCTTATGATATTTTTCAGATGGAAGAGACAGGATACAAGACAGAAAGATGACAGAGAAAGAGAAGGCCGAAAGAACATGGGAGGAAAGTTTTTCAAAAAAAGAATAGGGATAGCTTTCTTTCTATGTTTTTTTCTCGGGCTTAGCTTTTTTTTCTTCCGGGAGGAAGGAAAAGGAAGGGAAAGAGAAGCCATAAAGGAGGCAGTGTCCTTTACCAAAAGAACTGCCGTTCTTACGGGGGAAGAGAAGAGAAGCTACAGAGAGGAATATGGAGAATATATTCGGTATAAAAATATTTCCTATCCTTCCGCCTACCCCAACAATTTCTTTGATGCATACCTGTATCCGAAAGAACGACAGAAGGAGGTTCTGGGCACCATCCTTTATTTTCATGGAGGCGGTTTTGTGTCCGGCAGTAAAAATGTTGTGGACCAGCATCCCTATTTTCTGGAATGGCTGAAGAACGGATTCCAAGTCATAGCCATTGACTATGCTTTGGCGCCGGATTATCCCTATCCTATCGCCCTGAGGCAAGCTGCCGCTGCTGTAAAAACCATAGTACAGAAAAAGGATATTTTAGGGATTAATCCGAATAAGCTTATTATTCTGGGAGACAGTGCAGGAGCTGCACTGGGAGGACAGTTTATCCTTAGCCAGCTGGATGATAAATACAGAAAAAGATTAAAGGTGGAAGAGGTTTTTGGAAGGGGAAAGGGCAGGATTTGCGGCTTTATCTCTCTTTCCGGCCTCCTGGATACTACCCGTTACGGGCAGACAAATTCAAAAGAAAACAATTCTTATTTTCGAAACTGGGGAATTGCCTATTTTCAGGAAAAAGATTTGGAAAAGGGAAAAAAGGCGAAGGAAGCCTCTGTTTTGCAAAATATTGAAAAAAGCTTTCCGCCCACCTTTTTGTCAGACGGAAACCTGGGCTCCTTTCAGGAACAGGGGAAGGACTTTCAAAGAAAGCTCCGTCAAATCGGCGTTCCGGTGGAAAGCTATTTTCCCGGTAAAAATGAGGGGGAATTGCCCCATGACTTTGAATTGCAAGTGCATAGACCGGAGGCGGAGCGGCTTTTAAGAAGACAAATCGCCTTTGCGAAGAATCTGCTTTCCTAAGAATTTTTTAATACCGCTGTTGTACAGGAAGGGAAATATGATCAAAGATAAACAAAAACAGCTAAATCAATTACAGGTCCTCTTCGACGGAATCGTCATAGCTTTGGCCTATTTTTTGGCATGGTATTTTGCGATTGAGAATCCTATTTTTCCGGAGGGCCATGGCGTACTTTCTCCCAAGGTGTATTTTACCGCCCTGCTTCCCCTGATTCCGGGATATTTAATTTTGTATTGGATTTTCGGGCTTTATCATCCTATGCGTACCATGCGGATGAAAAATGTGCTTTTTCGCATTATTCAAGCCAACAGTGTGGGGCTTTTGATTTCCGCCTCTCTTTTCTTTGCCTTTCGTAAATCCGGCTATTTTGAACATTTCTCCACCAAGGTGCTGTTCTATAACTATCTTGGCAATATTTGTTTAAATACCTTGGAGCGTTATGGTTTAAGAAGATTCCTGGCCACTCTTCGAAAGAAGGGCTTTAACCAAAAGCACCTCATTCTGGTGGGATTTTCCGCGGTTTCCAACCGTTTTATCGACGCTTGTAAAAGAAATCCGGATTGGGGCTATACCATTTACGGTATTGTAGATGATTTTGCGGAGAAGGGAGAGTCCTATAGAGGGGTATCCGTAATCGGAAAAATCAAGGAGCTGGGAGACTTCCTGGCTCAAAACACGATTGACGAGATTGCGATAACCCTGCCCCTTGCCGCTTATGAAAAGCTTCCGGGAATTGTGGCGGTTTGTGAAAAATCCGGTGTCCATACCAAATTTTTACCGGACTATCAGGAGATTATTCATTCCAAGCCCATTGCGGAGGATTTGGACGGACTGCCTGTCATCAATATTCGGAATGTTCCCTTGACGGATCCGTTTAATGCTTTTGTGAAGCGACTGATGGATATTTTCGGTGCCCTGGTGGGAATCATTCTTTTCGGTCCCCTGATGCTGTTGGTGGCACTTTTGATTCGCCTGGATTCCAGCGGCCCCATCATTTTCAAGCAGGAAAGAGTGGGAAGGCATAATCTTCCCTTCCAAATGTACAAATTCCGTTCTATGCGGGTACAGACCGTGGAGGAAGAAAAGAAGGGCTGGACGGTAAAGGGAGATCCCAGAGTGACTTGGATTGGAAAGATTATCCGAAAAACCTCTATTGATGAGCTTCCCCAGTTTTTCAATGTTCTACGGGGGGATATGTCCCTCATCGGTCCCAGACCGGAGAGAACCCAGTTTGTGGAGCAGTTCAAGGAACAGATTCCTCGTTATATGATTAAGCATCAGGTTCGACCGGGGATGACCGGCTGGGCGCAGGTGAACGGTTTCCGGGGAGATACTTCCATTGAGGGAAGAATCCGTTGCGACCTTTGGTATATAGAAAACTGGAGCCTTTCTTTGGATATTCGCATACTCTTTTTAACCCTATGGAAAGGATTTATTAACAAAAATGCCTATTAATTTTTTTGTATTTTCATGGTATTATACCTTGATTCCTGTAAAATAAGCTTTGAAATCGATTTGGAGGAGTAGTGTGGCATTAGAACAGAATAAGGGGAGAAGACCTCATAGTCATAGCGGAAACAAAGAGAGCAATCATAGTTCTTCTGCGGAAGTGAAGAACGCGTCAGAAATAAAGAAGAGGGAGAATGCTCCCTTTTCCGAGAAAGAGCAGGATTTAAAGGCACAGATTGCAAGAGGGAAGCGCTTGCAGGAAGACCGGCCTACAGGAAGAGATCAGGGGAAGGAAGATCTGTCTTTTTTGGATAGGAAGCTTTCCCAAGAGGGAAAGAGGGAAAAAAATCCGGACTTCTATACCCTTCCCAAGGAAAGAAACGAGGAGAAGCGCAAGAGCTCTTTAGATATTTTGCAGGTGAATTCTCCGGATCAGATCGAGGAAGAGCTGGAAGAGTATTATGATGAGAAGAATAAAAAGAAGAAATCTTTGTGGAAGAAGATTCTTCTGATTTCCGTTATCGAAATTCTCACTTTGATTATGATTTTCTGTACCGGTTATGTGGTTCGCTACATGAATATCAAGCCGGATGTGCAGTTTAATACAAAGAACGTTAAGAATGACAATATCGATGTCAAAAAGCAGGAGCAGATGCAGGGCTACTGGACCATTGCCGTTTTCGGTGTAGACTCCCGTGACGGCGGAGTGGGCCGGGGAGCCAATGCGGATGTGCAGATTATTGTTTGTATTGACAGGGGCACGGGAGAGGTCAAGCTGGCTTCCGTATTTCGTGACACCTATTTGAACCTGGCAGCAGGCTCCCGTTTCGCCAAGATTAACGAGGCTTATGCGGATGGAGGCCCGGAACAGGCGGTTGCGGCACTCAATAAAAACCTGGATTTGGATATTGAACACTATGCTACCTTTAACTGGAGAGCAGTGGCGGATGTGATTACCATGCTGGGAGGTGTGGATATTGACATTACCCAGAAGGAATTCCGTTACATGAATGCCTATATTCATGAGACCAGTATTGAGTCCAAGGTCAATGAGAAGAATCCTGCGGCGGAGTATATCAAGGGACCGGGAATGCAGCATTTGGACGGCGTTCAGGCGGTAGCATATGCCAGACTTCGTTACATGGATGATGACTTTACCAGAACAAAGAGACAAAGAGAGGTTATCTCTCAGGTTCTTGCCAATGCCAAAAAGGCGGATTTAGCCACCTTGACCAATGTTATTGATACCGTTCTTCCTCAGATTGCCTTTAATGTGGATGTGGGAGATATCTTAGAGTTGGCCAAGGGCGTTAATCGATACAATATTGTAGGTTCCGAAGGCTTCCCCTATGATTTAACCACACAAATGATGGGTAAGAAGGGAGATTGCGTTATTCCTCAGAGCTTGGCCTCCAACGTAACCAAGCTTCATGCTTATCTCTTTAATGATACGGACTACAAGCCTTCGTCTGCGGTTTGGACATACAGTGATAAGATTGCGGAGGATTCCGGAAGCTATAAGAACGGAAGAGGAGACAGCGACAGCAGCTCCAAAAAGAAGAAATCCTCAGAAGATAAAGAGGAAGAGGAGAACAGTAAAAAGAAGAAGAGCTCCTCGGAAGAAAGCGGAAAGAAGAAATCTCAGTCCGAGGAGAGCGCTGAGTCCAAGAAGTCCAAGACAGAGACGGACAGCAACGGGAAAACTGTAGAAAATACAAAGAGCTCAGAAACGAAGCAAGAAACAAAGGAAAGTAAAAAGGGCGAAATTCAATATACGGAAGAAACGAAGAGTAGCACGGAAGAAACGAAGAAAACTACGGAAGAAACGAAGAAAACCACTGAAGAAACGAAGAAAACCACTGAAGAAAGCAAGAAAAAGGAAAATTCTACTGAAGCCAGTATAGGAAACGGACCGCCTACCGGAGCAAACGCCGGCAATGCAGGGGATGAAGGCGGACCGGGAGCGATTGTAGATTAGTGCTGTTATGACGACTATAAAAGGGGGAAGAGAAGAAAAATGGAACGGAAAGAGTCGAAAGCCAAAAGAGACTTTTATACAATTGGAAATGGAATTTGCTTACTTTACCTTGTATTGATGCTTTTGCTTTTCCCCCTATATTCTCGAGATAAATATTTTGATATCTTACAGGCACGTTTTGATTTTTTTTGGATATGTAGTAGCGTTTTTTCAATCATACTGATTGCTTTTGTGGCCTTGTATGCCCTGACTTTGAAGAAGGAAGAACGAGAAGAGATTCTTCCTTCTCTTTTTTGGAAGGTAGAAGAGGGGAAAAAGAAAACTTTGTTTGCTACGGATATTCCCTTTTGCCTTTTGCTTCTTTTATTCTTTATTTCTATGTTTCTTTCCGGGTACCCCTACGAAACTTGGTGGGGAAACACGGGAAGATATATGGGGGTTCTGACCTGGCTGCTTTTCTTTACGGTGTATCTTGGCCTTAGTAGATTTTATCGCTTTAAAAAGTTTCATCTTCTCCTGTTTTCTGTAGGCGTGGTTTTACAGTGCTTATGGGGAATCAGCGATTTTTACATGATGAACTATATGCATTTCTTCGACAATGTTTCGGACTTATCCAAGTGGGCGATGTTCGCGGGACCTGTGGGCAATATCAACGGCTATACCAGCCTTGTTTTATTTTATGCCTGCCTCTATACCGGTTTATATTTGCAGGAGAAGGAGCTTCGCTGGAAGCACTTTTTTATGGGAATGATGTTGCTTTGCCACATTGCTACAATCTTCGGAAGTAGCGACAACGCAGTCATCGGCTACTTCTTTGTTTTTCTGGTCCTACCGTTTTTTAGCTGGAAGGACAACAAAAGCTTCGGAACCTGTCTTTCCGTGTATTTCTTATTTTTCCTTTCTTTGAAGCTTTCCGTGCTTCTTGCCGGAAAGGGACAAAGCATTCTGCAGATTTCTCCACCGGGATTTCTATTTTCCATGGGAAAGACGATTCTTCCTTATCTGGGCATGGGACTCACCGGCATCCTTTGGGCTTTGGGAAGATTCAGCAAGAAGGAATTGTCCATGAAGCTTTTCAAGAGGCTTTATGTCCTGCTTTTAATCCTGTTCTTCATGGCAGGAGCCTATGCCATCTATGATGTAAATGTGATGCATCGCTATCCGGCGCTGGAACAGTTCAGCCAATTTTTACGCTTTGATGATTCTTGGGGAACCGGAAGAGGCTTTATCTGGAGGATGGGTATGGAATACTTCCGAGACAAGATGCCTATGCTTAAGAGATTTTTCGGCTATGGGCCGGACGGATATTTTATGCTGACTAACGACAATTATAAGGTGGAAGTGGAACAGGCCGGTATGGGACTGATTGACAGTATTCATAATGAATATCTGAATTTGCTTTTGACCATCGGTGTTTTTGGACTTTTAGCCTATCTTTTTTTCCTGAAAAATGTCTTCACCGTGTTTTGGAAGAAAGAGACTGAGAATTCAGCGGAAGCAACTTTCGGACAAACTGCCTTTCCCTTTGCGGTAAGCCTGGCTTATCTGGCTTATCTCACTCAGGCCAGTATCAATATTGCGGTACCCATTGTAATGCCCATTGTGATGCTTCTGTGCTTTTTGGGAATTGCAGGAAAGAGAGTGGAATAAAAAAGGGAGCTGTACAGCTCCCTTTTAAATATTTTAAGGTATTATTCCTCCGGCTCGATTAAGCCGTAGCTGTTGGCCTTTCTCTTATAGACTACATTGACCTTGCCGGTGTTGCCATCCTGGAAAACAAAGAAGCTGTGTCCCAGAAGCTCCATTTGCAAACAAGCTTCTTCTGCAGTCATAGGCTTTAAATCAATGTGCTTGGTACGAACAATCTTGATTTCTTCCTCGTCCTGTGCCGGCTTCTCATCGATGAATTCCGAACTAAAGTCGGAACCTGCCTGATGACGCTGAATTAATTTGTTCTTGTATTTACGAATCTGCCGCTCCAGAACATCCACCACAAGATCAATAGACTGGTACATATCTTCGGTAGCTTCCTCTGCACGGATTACGCTTCCCTTTACGGGGATGGTTACCTCGATCTTTTGCATATCCTTTTGGGTAGAAAGTGTTACGTTACAGGGGGTTTCCGCCTGGAAAAACTTATCCAGCTTCCCTAACTTCTTCTCCACGCCATTTTTTAGTCCATCGGTTAGACTAAGGTTTCTTCCGGTAATGGTAATTTTCATAAAAAATTCCTTCCTTTCTATGTAGTCCAAAAGAATTTCTTCTTTTCTTGAGTATAGCATTTTTTTTCATCTAAGGATATGAAAATCTTGTGAATAATCAACAAATCTGTGTGGCTGAAACACCTTGAATAAGCTTGGAACTAATGGTAGAATCTATGAGTTATAGATTTATACGGAACCATACAGAGATTGTATGGAGAAGGAGTATAGGATAATGAATCTTTTCGAGAAAATATTTGGTACCCACTCACAGAGAGAATTAAAGCTGATTCAACCTAAGCTGGATAAAATCCTTTCTTTACAAAGCACTATGGCAGCTATGTCGGAGGAAGAGCTTAAGGGGCAGACAGAGAAATTTAAAAACCGCTTGGCACAGGGAGAAACCCTGGATGACTTATTGCCCGAAGCCTTTGCTACCGTTAGAGAAGCGGCTAAGAGAGAGCTGGGTATGGAACATTTCCCCGTACAGCTGATTGGTGGAATCGTTCTTCATCAGGGACGTATTGCGGAGATGAGAACGGGAGAAGGAAAGACCCTGGTGTCTACCTGCCCCGCTTATTTGAATGCGCTTGCCGGCAATGGCGTTCATGTCGTTACCGTAAACGATTACCTGGCAAAGCGTGACTCCGAGTGGATGGGAAGAGTGCATCGTTACCTTGGTTTAACCGTCGGTACGGTTTTGAATGAGATGTCCACAGAGGAAAGACAGGCAGCCTATGCTTGTGATATTACCTATGTGACCAACAATGAATTGGGCTTTGATTACCTGAGAGACAATATGGCAATTTACAAGAGTCAGCAGGTGCTTCGAGGCTTGAATTATTGTATCATCGATGAGGTGGACTCTGTTTTAATCGACGAGGCAAGAACACCTTTGATTATTTCCGGACAGTCCGGAAAGTCTACCAAGCTCTATGAGCTTTGCGACATTTTGGCACAGCAGCTGGAAAGAGGAGAAGAGTCTGCGGAATTTTCCAAAATTAATGCAATTTTGGGAGAGGAAATTGAAGAAACCGGAGATTTTATCGTTAATGAGAAGGAAAAGACCGTAAACCTTACCCAGCAGGGTGTGGAGAAGGTAGAGAAGTACTTCCATATTCAAAACCTTGCGGATGCGGAGAATCTGGAAATCCAGCACAACATTATCCTGGCTTTAAGAGCGCATAATCTGATGTTTAGAGATAAGGATTATGTAGTAAAGGATGACGAGGTTTTAATCGTTGATGAATTTACCGGCCGTATCATGAACGGTCGTCGTTATTCAGACGGCTTACATCAGGCAATCGAGGCGAAGGAGCATGTACAGGTAAAGAGAGAGCCCAGAACCTTGGCTACCATTACCTTCCAGAACTTCTTCAACAAGTTCAAGAAGAAGGCCGGAATGACCGGTACTGCACAGACCGAGGAAAAGGAGTTTCGAAACATTTACTCCATGGACGTTATCCAGATTCCTACCAACAGACCGGTACAGAGAATTGATTTGGATGATGCGGTATATAAGTCTAAGAAGGAGAAGTTCCAGGCGGTAGTGGATGAGATTCAGGCTATCCACGAGACCGGAGCCCCGGTACTGGTGGGTACCATTGCCATCGAAACATCCGAGCTTTTATCCTCCATGCTTCGGAAGAGAGGTATTAAGCACAATGTATTAAACGCCAAGTTCCATGAGCAGGAGGCAGCTATCGTAGCAGAGGCCGGTGTACACGGTGCGGTAACCATTGCCACCAACATGGCAGGTCGTGGTACCGATATTAAACTGGATGATGAGGCAAAGGCTGCCGGCGGTCTTCATATTGTGGGTACGGAGCGTCACGAGTCTCGAAGAATCGACAATCAGTTAAGAGGTCGTGCCGGAAGACAGGGAGACCCGGGACAGTCCCAGTTCTTTATTTCCCTGGAAGATGATTTGATGCGTCTCTTCGGTTCCGAAAGATTGATGGGCATGTTTGAGGCTCTGGGTGTACCGGATGGAGAACAGATTCATCATAAGATGCTTTCCAACGCCATTGCCAAGGCCCAGGAAAAGATTGAATTAAACAACTACGGCATCCGTGAAAACCTCTTAAAGTATGATGAGGTCAACAACGATCAAAGAGATGTTATCTATACCGAGAGAGAAAAGGTATTGGAAGGGGACAATATGCGTCCTCTCATCGTACGCTTTATCACGGATACAGTGGATAATTATGTTGCCGAGTGTATCGGAGAGGGACAAACCCCCAAGGAATGGGATTTGTCCGGCTTAAATGACACCCTGATGAGCATTATTCCTTTAAAGAAGTTAAGACTTACGGAAGAGGAATATGAGAACATGACCGGAGATGAGCTGAGCCAGAGACTGAAGGAAGAAGCCATTCGCCTTTATGAGCAGAAAGAGGCGGAGTTCCCGAATCCGGAGCAGATGCGTGAGGCTGAGCGAGTAATTCTTCTGAAGGTTATGGATCAGAAGTGGATGAGCCATATTGATGACATGGATATCCTAAGAGACGGTATCGGTTTGCAGGCTTACGGACAGAAGGATCCCTTGGTAGAGTACAAGATTGCCGGCTATGAGATGTTCCAGAATATGATGAGAAGTATTCAGGAAGAAACCATAAGAGTGCTGTACCAGATTAAGCTGGAGCAGAAGGTGGAAAGAGAGCAGGTGGCAAAGCCTCTGGCTACCAACAGAGATGAGTCTGCGGTTAGAAGTCCGAAGCAAAGAGAAGGAAGAAAGATTTATCCCAACGACCCATGTCCCTGCGGTTCCGGAAAGAAGTATAAGCAGTGTCACGGCGCCAACCTCTATAAGAAGGACTAATTCCCGAAAAGAAGAGTTACTGCAGTAAAAAATAAGGATTAAATAGCAAGAAGAAATAGAGAAAGTAAAGTAAGAAGAGCATGAGAAAGGAGCCTCTGTGATTGAGTTTGATCAATTTAAATCAGAACTTTCCTCCAAGGAAGAGCCCTTACAGCAGTTGGAAGCTGCCCTGGACTTGGATACCAAGAGAAAAAGAATCATAGAGTTGGACCGTATGATGGAGGAACCCGATTTTTGGGGGAATCCGGAGAAGGCCAACAAGCTTTCCACAGAGGCGAGACATTTGAAGGATGAGCTGGAAGGCTTTACTGCGCTAAAAGGCAATTATGAGGATATTGAAGCCCTGATTCAGATGGGAAAAGAGGAAAATGATGATTCTGTGATTCCTGAAATCCGAGAGCTACTGGACAGCTTTTCTGAAAAACTGGATCAGATGAACACCACCCTCCTCCTTTCCGGAGAATATGACAGCATGAACGTTATCCTTCGCTTAAATGCCGGAGCAGGCGGAACGGAGGCCAATGACTGGGCAGGCATTCTTTACAGAATGTACACCAGATGGGCGGAACGCCACGGTTTTACGGTGAAGATTTTAGACTATCTGGATGGAGATGAGGCCGGCATTAAGTCCGTTACCATGGAGGTGGTGGGAGAGTATGCCTACGGCTATCTTCGCTCCGAATCCGGCATCCATCGTTTGGTTCGTATTTCTCCCTTTAATGCCCAGGGAAAGCGGCAGACCTCCTTTGTATCCTGTGACGTTATGCCGGATATCGAGACGGATATCGACATTGAGATTCGGGAAGAGGACATTAAGATGGAGGTATTCCGTGCCTCCGGTGCAGGTGGACAGCATATTAACAAGACCTCCTCTGCGGTTCGTTTGATTCATATTCCCACCGGCTTTGTGGCAGCCTGTCAGGAGGAACGTTCTCAGATTCAGAACAAAAACAAGGCCATGCAGATGTTAAAGACCAAGCTTTATTTGAAGGAAAAGGAAGAGCAGGAAGCGAAGATTGCGGGCATTCGAGGAGAAGTAAAGGATAACGGCTGGGGATCCCAGATTCGTTCTTATGTTTTACAGCCATATCGTATGGTAAAAGACCTGCGTACAGGAGAAGAAAGCGGCAATACGGATGCGGTTTTGGATGGAGATATCGATCGTTTCATTTCCGCTTATCTGAAGTGGATGCAGTTGGGCTGTCCGGATCGAAAGATTGCGGGAAATGACTAAAAATGGGAAAAGTTTCTTAGGAGAAGAAAGGGGCGAATGAGATGAAGATTGCCATCATGGGCTACGGAACCATCGGATCCGGCGTGAAAGAAGTGCTGGATATGAATAGGGCACAGATTGAGAAAAAGGGCGGAGAAAGTATTGAAATAAAGTATATTCTGGCCAGAAAAGAGCATATTCCCGGTGTGGAGGATGCCCTGGTCACTACAGATTTTTCCGTCATTGAGAATGATCCGGAAGTGGAGCTGGTGGTGGAATCTATCGGAGGAATTCATCCGGCTTACGAGTATATTAAAAGCTGTCTGGAAAAGGGCAAGCATGTGGTAAGCTCTAACAAGGCGGTGGTGGATGCCTGCGGTTCCAAGCTGATTCGAACTGCCAAGGAGCATAACTGTAACTTCTATTTCGAGGCTTCCGTAGGTGGCGGAATTCCGGTTATTCGTACCCTTTATCATAACTATGCCGGGGAAAATGTGACAGAAATCACAGGTATTTTAAACGGCACCACTAACTTTATCTTAACCAAGATGAGGGAGGAAGGCTCCAGCTTTGAGGACACCTTGAAGGAAGCGCAAAGACTGGGCTATGCGGAAAGAGATCCCTCTGCGGATATCGACGGCTTTGATACCTCCAGAAAGACTGCCATCCTCCTTTCCATGACCTCCGGCAATCGTTGCCGCCACGAGGACATTTACACGGAAGGAATCCGTAATGTCAGTGATATTGATATGGCTTACGCCAAGGCCTTAGGATACAGCATTAAGCTTTTGGGTTCCGTACAGACTGTGGAGGACAAGTATTTTGCTTATGTAGCCCCCATGATGGTGGAGGAGCAGGATCCTCTCTATCCGGTAAATGGAGTGTATAACGGGATTCGTATCGTAGGAAATTGCCTGGGAACCACCATGCTTTACGGCATGGGAGCCGGTAAGCTGCCTACTGCCAGTGCGGTAGTTTCCGATATTATTGCGGCAGTGCGTCATAAAAGTAATTTCCAGGGAATCGGCTGGTCTGATAAAATGATTGAAATAGAGCCCATGGGCGGAAATGCTTTCCGTTATTTTCTTCGCGTTGAAGGGACGGAAGAAGGAATTGAGAAGGAATTAAAGAGCTACTTCGTAGAGGATGGAAAGGTAAAGGTTCATGTTCTTCCCGGACGAAAGGATGAATTTGCCATCATTTCCGATATTCTTTTCGAAGAAGATTTTCTGGCTCGTCTTTCCGCCTTCGAGGATGAAACCGGAAGGAGAGTATTCCACTACCTTCGTGTAAATTCCGCTTCGGAGGAGTAAGGAGATATCGTCGGCTAGCCGCAGCAGAAACGAGAGCTTCTTTTTGGGAATATCGCTTGTATGGAACTCGATGACATAGGTCTTGCCTACGCCATCGGGTAAGAATAAAAAGAAACGCTGGCGTCTAAGGCACCAGCGTTTTTTGTGAATAGGAGCAAGGAATGGAGTGGATTAGCAATAGTGAGGAAGAAAGCTATCAGTTGGCCTTTCGCCTGGGACGGAAGGCCCAAAAAGGCGAGATTTATTGCCTGGAGGGAGACCTTGGAGTAGGAAAGACCGTCTTTGCCAAGGGCTTTGCCAAGGGCCTGGGTGTTTCGGAAAATGTAGATTCCCCTACCTTTACCATAGTGAAGGAATATCAGGGGAGAGAAAAGCTCTATCATTTCGACCTCTACCGTATCGTAGATCCGGAGGAGCTTTGGGAAATCGGCTTTCAGGACATGCTTTCCGGGGAGGGCATTGCTTTAATGGAATGGGCCAGTCAGGTCAGGGAGGATATTCCTCCGGAAGCCAAATGGATTTATATTGAGAAGGATTTAAGTCAGGGATTTTCCTTTCGGAAAATCCGCATGGAAGACAGCCATGAAGAGAAGTAGAGTAAGAAAAACTATGAAAGTTTGTGGAAAAACTCTTTAACAGAGAATAGGAAATAGAGCAATCTATGAAATAGAGTAAGCTGCGAAATAGAGTAATTTATGAAAGAAAAGGATATAAAATGATAAGCTTAGCATTAGATGCTTCCGGACGAGTTTCCGGGGTTTGTCTTGTAAAGGACGGACAGATTTTAGGAGAGATGGATTTACAAATCGGACTCACCCATTCTGAAACCTTACTGCCTCTTTGTATCAGTCTTTTGGAGCATTGCAAGGTTTCTTTAGAAGAGGTGGATCAGATTTTCCTGTGCAAGGGTCCGGGCTCCTTTACCGGTCTTAGAATTGGAGCGGCAACAGGAAAGGGACTGGCTTTAGCCGGAAATATTCCTTTATATGGAATCAGTACCTTGGAAATGTTGCAGGAAAATCTGAGTTTTTTACCAAATCCCATCCATGTGCTTTTGGATGCCAGAAGAGGGCAGGTGTATACCGCATCCTATCGCTTAGGGCAGTGCATTTCTCCCGAAAGGGCGGTGAGTATTGAGGAGCTTCTTGCCTTTGCAAAAGAACAGGAAGGGCAGCAGATTTTCTTGGGGGACGGCATTTTCCCCTATAGAAAGCAGATTGAAGAGAGCCTGGGAAAGGAACGCTGCCTTTTCCCCAATCCCCAGAACGCCCTGCAAAGGGCTGCTTCCCTGGCTTTACTGGGGGAAAAGAAAAAGGCGGAAGGCTTGGAAGCAGGATTTCACTTGGAGTATTTAAGGAAGCCTCAGGCGGAAAGAGAAAAGGAAGCAGGGGTTTTAAAGGATTTTCAGATTGTGCAGGAAGAGGCATACAAAGACTTAGGAAAAACCAGGGATAAGCTGATTGCGATGAACTACCCGATTTACGAATAAAATGGGCTGAGTGGAATGGAATCCACCAAAGAATCAAGTAAGTTGCTTGGAAAAAGCAATTACCACTCATTGCCTACAATCAAGGAGGAGAAATGTTATTTCGGTACATGGAAGTACGGGATGTGGAAGAGATTTGGGAGATGGATCAGGCTCTTTTTGGCAGTATGGCTTATTCCAGGCAGGATTTCCTCCGTGCTGTAGAGGGAAAATACGATAGAGCCATAGTTTTGGCGGAGGAAGAGGAAATCTTGGGCTATGCGATTCTGAGAGTCTTAGGCGTGGAAGGAGAGTTGGAGAGCATTGCCGTGAAGAAGAAGCATCAAGGTAAGGGCTTTGGGAAGCAACTGCTTCGGGAAATTCTCTCTATCGGAGACCGGGAAGCCATTCAGAAAATATTTTTAGAGGTAAGGGAAAGCAATTCCCCTGCCAGGGTAATCTATGAACGAGAGGGATTTCGGGCCTTTTCCAAAAGAAAGGCATATTACCGAGACCCGGAAGAGGATGCCATCCTCATGGAAAGGACGATACAATAAATTATGTTAGAATTATGTTTACTGGGAACCGGCGGAATGATGCCCCTACCCAAGCGCTGGCTCACCAGCTTAATGTTACGCTGTAACGGGTCCAGTCTCTTGATAGATTGTGGAGAGGGAACTCAGATTGCCATGCGGGAGAAGGGATGGAGCCCCTATAGCATTGATACCATCTGCTTTACCCACTACCATGCGGACCATATTTCCGGACTTCCCGGAATGCTTCTCAGCATGGGAAATGCGGAGCGAAGCAAGCCGGTGACCATGATCGGTCCCAAGGGACTGGCCAGGGTTGTGAATGGGCTGCGGAGCATTGCGCCGGAACTGCCCTTTGCCATCGAATATATAGAAATTCAGGAAGAGGAGCAGAGATTTTCCTGTGAAAGCTTTCAGCTGGAGGCTTTTAAGGTGCAACACAGTATTCCGTGCTTTGGGTATAAAATCACTATTCCCAGATCCGGAAAATTTTCCGTAGAGCGGGCAAGGGAGGCGGGAATTCCGGTTTCCTGCTGGAATCGTCTGCAACATGGAGAAGCGGTAGAGTATGAGGGCAGTCTTTTTACCCCGGATATGGTCATGGGAGAGGCAAGACGAGGGATTTCCGTGGTCTATTGTACCGATACCAGACCGATTCCCAGAATAGCCGAAAAGGCGAAGGATGTGGATTTGTTTATCTGTGAAGGAATGTACGGGGAGGAGGATAAACTCTCCAATGCCAAGAAGCATAAGCACATGACTATGGAAGAGGCAGCGATTTTGGGGCGGGAAGCTCAGCCCAGAGAAATGTGGCTTACCCACTATTCTCCTTCGGAAGTTTATCCGGAGCAGTATAAGGATAAGTTCAGCCATATTTTTCCGGTGAAATTCGCCAGAGATGCTTGGAGTAAGGACATTTCCTTTGAAGAAGAGGAATAGCGGTATAGAAAGAACAAGGAAAAGTACAGAAAAGTACAGAAAGAGTGCTGAAAGAATATAGAAAGAGTACAGTTTTATGAAAGATGTTTTGATTCTGGGAATCGAAAGCAGCTGTGATGAAACCGCAGCGGCAGTGGTGAAAAACGGAAAGGAAGTGCTTTCCAATGTGATTTCCTCTCAGGTGGCTCTTCACGCAGAGTTTGGAGGAGTAGTGCCGGAGATTGCTTCCCGTAATCATTTGGAAAAGATTGATGAGGTGATTCGTCTGGCTATGGCAGAGGCGGGGAAAAGCTTTTCCGATCTTACGGCGGTAGCGGTAACCTACGGCCCCGGGCTGGTAGGTTCCCTTTTGGTGGGAGTCTCCGAAGCCAAGGCTCTGGCCTATGCCATTCAGAAGCCTTTGATTCCGGTACATCATATTGAAGGGCATATTGCGGCAAATTATCTTGCTCATCAGGACTGCGTTCCTCCCTATGTTTGCCTGGTGGCCAGTGGTGGACACAGTCATCTACTGTATGTGGAGGACTACGGAAAAATCAAAATCTATGGAAGAACCAGAGATGATGCGGCGGGAGAAGCCTTCGACAAGATTGCCAGAGCCGTGGGACTGGGATATCCGGGAGGCCCGAAGCTGGAGCAGAGTGCGAAGGAGGGAGACCCCTTTGCCTATCATTTTCCCAAAGCAAAGCTGGATACGCCCTATGACTTTAGCTTCTCCGGTGTGAAATCTGCGGTGTTAAATGAGTTAAACCATAAGAAAATGTTGGGAGAAGAAATAAGGGTGGCAGACCTTTGTGCCTCTTTTCAGGAGGGAGTCTGTGAGGACTTGGCGGAAAAATGCCTACAGCTTGCTCTGGATTTAGGGGTATCCAAAATGGCTGTGGCGGGAGGTGTCTCCGCAAACGGCTGTCTTCGAAAGAAGATGGAGGAGAAGGCGAAGGCTCACGGTTTGAGCTTTTACTGCCCAAGCCCTGTACTGTGCACGGACAATGCGGCAATGATTGCGGCAGCAGCCTATTATGATTATCAGGCTGGAAAACGAGGAGAGGCTTCTTTGAATGCTTATCCTTCTTTGGCTTTAACGGAAGGCTAGGGTGTAAAAAACGCAGCATAGAAGAACGCAGCATAGAAAAACTTTGAAGCGGAATGGAAAGGAATATGGGAGGGAAGAATGCCTAATCAAAGAGAAATTACCGTCATCCTTCTGATGGCCGGAAAAGGCAGCCGTATGGGATGCAAGGAAAAAAAGCAGTTTCTGCCCTTTCAGGGAAAGCCCTTGTATTATTCTGCCCTGCAAAAGTTTTGCAGCTGGGATCGGTGCAAAGAAATCCTCTTGATTCTTTCCAAGGAAGATAAGGAAAGAGTGGAGGGGGAACTTAAGCAATGGCGGGAAGATCTGGGGCTTCGGTTCTTAGAAGGAGAATCCGCACAATGTAAAGAGGAGCTCGCTGCTTCATTTTCTCCGCTTACACAGGAAGGCATAGTAGTTTCCCTGATTGAGGGAGGGGCAGAACGCTACTGGTCTGTTTACTCCGCCTTGGAATTTTTGAAAAATAGGGAATCGAATAGAGAAAAGCATAAAAAAGAGCATAAAAAAGAGCAGGAGATAAAGCATGGAGAAAGCAAAAATCTTCAAAACGAGCTCTCTCTTTTTATCCATGACGGGGCACGGCCCTGCTTTAGTTTAGACTTATGTGAAAGAATCTATCAGGCAAGAAAGTCCTATGGGGCAGTGATTCCGGGGCTTCCGGTGACAGATACCATAAAGCGAGTGGAGAAGGGCATTGTGCAGGAAAGCGTGGACAGAAGCAGCCTTTATCGGATTCAGACTCCTCAAGCCTTTTCCTTTACCTTACTTTGGGAAGCCTATAAAACTTTCTTAGAGAAGAAAGAGGAGGGGCTAAGCATTACGGATGACGCCATGATGGTGGAAGCCTTTACGCAGGAACAGCCCTATCTGGTTTTAGGAGAAGAGCAGAACCAAAAGATTACAGTGCCTGAAGATTTGATTTACCTAAAATTTTTGGAAGAGCATCCTAAACAATAGCATGAAATCGTTTTCAATCAGACAATAGCGTAAGAAAGGATAAGACCAGATGATTCAAGACCTGGGACAACATCATTTTCAAAATCAATATCATCCGGAAAAAAAGCCCGGAAAGGAGGATTTTTTCCTTTCCTTTTCGGGAAAGTCGGTTTTGGTAAAAAGAGAGTCCGGAAAAAAGGTGGATCCTTCAGATGCTATCATGAGCGGAGATGGTTTAAGCCTAAGATGTCCGGAGGGAGAGGGCTTTTCCTTTTATAAAATTAAAGAGTATTTAGCTTCTTTTCCCAAGGAAAAAGAGGAAGTACAGGAAAATGCTTTATCCCGAAAGGGAGAGCAGCAGGCCATGGGAAATGAATGGAGAAAGTCCTTTACCTATCTTTTTTCTTTGGACGGGCAGGACTATTATCTGCTGAAAGATATTGTGGAATTCGGAGAATATCTTTCCTTGGAAGAGTTGCGTCGGGAGTTTAAGGGACCAAAGTCACTGCTCTTTTTAGCCAACACTGGCATGCATCTCTTTCATTTTTACCAAAAGCACTGTTATTGTGGTGTCTGCGGTACAAAGACGGAGAAGGACCAAAGAGAACGGGCAATGCGTTGCCCCAACTGTCAGGAGGTCTTCTATCCGAAGATTATGCCGGCGGTTATTGTGGGAATCATTCATAAGGAGAAAATCCTTTGTACAAGATACGCCAACAGACTAAGCTACTTACCCGCCCTTGTGGCAGGCTTTATCGAGATTGGGGAGACTGGGGAGGAAGCGGCGATTCGGGAGGCTATGGAAGAAACCGGTGTTCCCATTAAGGAGCTAAAGTATTATAAATCCCAGCCCTGGGGAATGGCGGATGACTTGCTCTTAGGATATTTTGCCAAAGTGGATGAGGAAAAGGCTACTTTTACGAAAACGGGTGAGGTTCAGATTATTCGAGATGAGGAGGAGCTTTCCGAAGCGCTGTGGCTCAGTCGGGAGGAGCTGGAGCTCCAGGGAAATGATTTCAGCTTAACCAATGAGATGATGCGGACTTTTAAAGAAGGAAAGCTAAACATTTGAATCCTAAAAGAATAATTCAAGGAACAGAACCAAAAAATGGATTTATAAAAACAGGGAAGTAAAATAGATTTATAGAGCAGAAGTAGATTTTACACGGAAGGAGAAACGGGTGAAAAAGGTATTGCTAATTGCCACAGGAGGAACGATTGCTTCCAAGCAAACAGAGGATGGACTGAGTCCTTCCCTTAGTGCAGAGGAAATCATTGCCTTTGTGCCGGAACTACAGAAGATTGCCGAGCTTTCCATTGTTCAGCTTTGCAATGTGGATTCCACCAATATGCAACCTAAGATTTGGCGGGAAATGGGGGCTTGTATTCAAAAAAACTATGACCGTTATGACGGTTTTGTGGTTTTACATGGCACGGATACTATGGCCTACACCTCGGCGGCGCTAAGCTATATGGTACAGTATTCCAGAAAGCCCATTGTCATTACCGGATCACAAAAGCCCATTAATCAGGACAGTACCGATGCTAAGATGAATCTTCTGGACAGCGTGCGCTACGCCTGTGATCCTTATTCGGAAAATGTGGTTCTTCTCTTTAACGGCAATGTGATTTCCGGTACCAGAGCGAAGAAAATGATGGCTCGTTCCTTCCATGCCTTTCAAAGTGTGAATTTCCCAACCTTGGCCAGGATGCAAGACGGTAGAATCATTCGATATATTCCCTATCTGCCCCTGAGAGAGGCAGTGGAATTCCATCTGGATTTGGATGATTCCATCTGCGTCCTAAAGCTGATTCCCGGAACCAGACCGGAAATGCTTTCCTATCTTTTTGAAAATTATGATTGCATTGTCATGGAAAGCTTCGGCGTAGGCGGTATTCCGGAAAGCATGCAGGAAGTCTTTTACAAGGAAATGGAGAAGTGGCAGAAAAAGGGAAAAATCATTGTTATGGCCACCCAGGTGGTAAACGAAGGCTCCAATATGGAGATTTATCAGGTGGGACAGAAAATCAAAAAAGACTTCCAGCTTTTGGAAGCCTATGATATGACCTTGGAAGCCACCATTACCAAGTTAATGTACCTGATGGCCAAGTACAAAGGGGACTATCCCGGCCTAAAGAAGGAGTTCTACACCACCATCAACAACGATATTCTCTGTGCGGTGCAATAGCAGGAATTGCTTTTCCTTGTCCCATTACCTTACGAAAATAATAAATAGGATGTGAAGCAAAAGGTATTATAGACCTTGCTTTCATGCAAAATAGCTTCGATGCAGGGGCAATCTGAGCCCGCGGGCACTTGCGAAAAACGACTGGAAGGAAGTTTTTCGCTTAGTACCCCTGCGTAGGCGAAGTTAGCGAGAGCGTGCCCCCAAGCGAAGCTGTTTTGTCGGAAAGCAATGTGAAATCCTTACTTCACATCCTATTTTCTTTACTGCATAGGGAGGGCAAGGACAAAGCAATTCCTGCCATTCTTCCCGTAGCCATAGATTTTTCCCTTGTGGTTGGTGGCGATTTCCCTGGCGATGGATAGTCCCAAACCGAAGCTTTCGCTTTGGCTTCTGGCCTCATCCAGTCGGGTAAAGCGGGAAAAAATCTTTTCGAACTCAGCCTTACTAAGGCTTCTTCCCGCGGAGTCCACGGAAAGGATGGCCATATTTTTTTCTCTGTAAAGCTTTACAAAGAGGGTAGAGGGTTTATCCGCATATTTTCGTCCGTTATCCAGAAAAATTCGTAAAACCTCCTCCACCTGACTTTCTATAGCGTGCTTTAAAACAATATTCTGTTCTAGGTCAACATCTAATTCTATTCCCTCTTCGAAAAACAGTGCTTCCATTTGCAGGCAGATTTCAGAAACTCGTCGGGAATAATCCATTTCGCCATAGGTGAATACCTGCTGCTCTAAACGGGAAAGCTGTAAAAGCTTTTCCACCAATCCCTGCATTTTCTTACTCATAACAGCGATGTTTTGAACAAAATCCCGAGTTTCCGTGGATAAATCCTGATCCTCCAAAAGAGAGAGGTTAGCGGCTATGACAGCTAATGGCGTTTTTAATTCATGGCCGGCATCGGAAATAAACTGCTTTTGCTTTTCCATGGCCTGCACACTGGGACGAATGGCCCAGGAGGAAAAGAAGTAGTCTAAGGGAAGAAACAGCAGAATCAGTACCAAAGCCAAGAGAGCAGTGGAAAGAGCCTGCTTGTTCAGCATATTTAGCTCTCTCTGATAATCTCCTAAAATCAAGGTTTTCTGTCCTTCTTCTTTAAGAAGATAACGAAGCTTATAACGATAGATGGTACCGGATCTTTTTTCTTTGCTCAGAATCTTCTTCACAATAGCATTTAAAACTTCGGAGCTTTCATCGGTGTAAATATCTTCGTTGTTATCATTCGTTTTCGAAGAACTCGTTTCTGCAGTTGTTTCCGAAGGAATATCCTTTTCTTTAGTCTTTCTGTCCTTCGGAGAAAAATCCGAATCCTGCCCTTCCGGCCCCTTCTCGGAGGGGGGAGAATCAAAGGAAGAATAGTCCCATGCAGGGGAGCTTTGCTGGCTTGTTATTTCGTTATTCTCACCAATTTCCAAAATTACATAGGAAAAATAGCGACTGGGCAGGGTCTCATGTCCGTTTCGAAAGCCGGGGAACATCAGTTGCTCCAGCTCCATATCCATTTGCTCCTCCTGGGCCTTTTTACTATAGTTAAAGTTGGTGAAGGATAATATCAGCAGCATCACCGTAAAGAGCAAAAAGAGGAGTGCCATAATACGAATTTTCTGTTTTTTCATTGCTTTCCTTTCTTTCTTTCTTCCCTTTCTATTCTTTCTTTCCTTTCTTACCTTACTTACTCGCTTTTCTTTTATAAAGAAAGGTTGTAAGCCTTTTTACTCCTCTTTGCCCTCTTCCTGCTCTGCCAGAAAATATCCCAGTCCTCTTCGGCTTTGGATGCTTACAGTACTTTCCAAAAGCCGAAGTTTTTTCCGGAGAAATCCCACATAAACCTCTACATGGTTTTCCACCGCATCACTGTCATAGCCCCAAACCTTTTGGAGAATCTGCTCCTTACTTAGAATTTGATTTTTCCCTTGTAAAAGCATACGCATCAGTTCAAATTCCTTTTTGGACAGCTTCAGACTATGTGCTCCGGAAGAAAGATCCTTACTATCCAAATCCAGACTTAAATCTCCGAAGCTTAAGCTGTTCACTTCCTGTCCCTGTCTTCGCAATAAGGCGGAGATGCAGGCCAGTAGTTCTCTTTTGTCAAAAGGCTTGGTGAGATAGTAGTCAGCACCTCCCTCCAAGCCTTCGATACGATCCTCCAGCTGACTTTTGGCGGTAAGCATCAGGATAGGCAGGCCGTTTTTTTCTTTACGTAGCTGTCTTGCCACCTGATAACCGTTCAGCTTGGGCATCATCACATCTAAAATCATTAAATCGTAAATGGCGGTTTTGGCATACTCCAAAGCCTCTTCCCCGTCATACGCCGTATCTACTTCATACTCCGCCCGCTCCAAAATCATTTTAATGCTCTTGGATAGAATTTTCTCGTCTTCTACTAATAAAATTCGCATAGGAGTCTCCTTTTTTCCGTTTTTCCTAGTATAATACAGGAAATATTGAAAAAAGCCAAAATATTTATCCTTTTAAAGCTTTACAAGCGATAAAAAAAATCTTAAAATAGGCAGGAACAAATGGTATTTTTGATAAAGGACGATTATGGAAGCGAAAAAGAAAAGTAGAATTTATGTAGAGATGCTGGGTGGCTTTTCTCTTTACATCGGAGATAAGCAGTTAGACTTAGGAAATAACAATAAAGCCAATTTCCTAAAGCTCACCGAAATTGTCCTCTTAAGAGGGCTGGGGGGCATTTCCAAAAGAGATTTGATTGATGGAATTTTCGGTCATAAGTCCCTTTTGGATGAAAACAACAGCTTGAATAACCTGCTCCACCAGGCGAGAACCCAGTTAAAGAAGGCGGGGATGCCCGGAAAGAAGATTATTGACGGAAAAAGAGGAATCTATGCTCCGGAGTATCTTCCTGAGTATGATTACGTCATGGATGTGCAGGAATTCGAAGACATTTGCTTAAAGGCGAAGAACAGTAAGGAAGAGAGTAAGAAGTTGTCTTACTATCAGAAGGCTTTTAAGATATACAAGGGTGAATTATTGCCGGAGTTTGCTACGGATTACTGGGTAATCTTGGAGAGCGTTCGCCTAAAGCGCCTTTATGATGAAGTGATTGAATTCTTAGGGGCTTATTACCGTGAGCATCAGGAATACGAAGAGCTTTTCATGATGTACGATCAGGCCAATAAAATCTATCCGGACAACGGATGGCAGATTGAGATGATTGATGCTTTGATTCTGAAGAAGGATTATAAGACCGCATACGATTTATACATGAAGTGCGCTCACTACTATCAGGACGAGTTGGAAGTACCCATTCCCGATGCTTTACGGGCTTGCTACGAAAGACTTTCCGACAATGTTCGTGTAGTAACCGACGATATCCGTCAGATTCAGGCCAACATTGTTCGTAAGGACGAGAAGCTGAAGAGCGAGATGGGAACCAGGAAGATTGGCGCTTACCTTTGCCCCTTCACCAGCTTTATTGACGTTTATCATGTGCTTAGACGAAATCTGGAAAGAAGAGGTTCTTCCATCTTTATGATGCTTTGCACCTTGGTGGATTATGAAGGAAAGCCCATCCAGAATCAGGATAAGCTGAATACCCGTGCCGAGATTTTACAGCAGTCTTTATCCGAAGGCTTAAGAAAGGGAGACGTTTACACCAAGTATTCTTCCTCCCAGTATCTGATTCTTCTGATTGGAACCAAGAGAGAAGACTGTGCCATTATTTACCAGAGAATCTCCAGAAGATTAAAGGAGTTGGCAGGCTCTCGTGCAGAGTTCCGTTATCGTATTGTATCTCTTGCAGAGATTCCCGGAATCTTGGAGAGAAACGGTGCAATGGATGAGATTTAGAAGAAGTGCTTGACAGGAAAATGAAGCTTTGCTATGATATTCCTTGCGTTTCGCAAGCGTGCGTAGCTCAGCTGGATAGAGCGTCTGGCTACGGACCAGAAGGTCGTGGGTTCGAATCCTGTCGCACGCAGAAAAAGACGATGAAGAAATTCATCGTCTTTTTTAGTTCTTAATGCTCAGCTAATGTAGGATATATCGTTTTACATCAGCACTATAAGATTTGTTTGGGTTCTCTTTATTCTTAGTTCTTACTTGGACAATGCTCCAGCTTTCCTTTGGAATTGCATTGCAGTAAATCCTCCAAGCTATAGCGATTCACTACGGCATAGATGGCTTCGTCTATTTCCTTATATAAGGGGAAGGTGGGACAGCTGGCAGACCGTTCACAATTACTTCCCTCTTTCACACAATCCACAGGGGAGAGGGTTCCCTCTGCAGCATCTAAAATATCTCCCACGGAAATATCCTTTGCTTCCTTTAAAAGAAGATATCCCCCCTTGGCTCCCCGGACGCTCTTTAAAAATCCACCCTTCACCATCAGGGCGATAATCTGCTCTAAATATTTTACGGAAATTCCCTGTCGTTCCGCTACTTCTTTAATAGAAACGGGATTTCCTTTCTTTTCCTGTTCAGCTATATCAATCAGGGTACTTAAGGCATAACGGCCTTTGGTTGAAATCATCATATTCTTTTCCTCCATAGCTTTTTTATATCCTAGCATAGCACTGGGAGTTTTGACAAGTTTATTAAAAAAAGCAATGTTCAAGAGAATGGTTTTTTAGTAAAATGGCATTACTGATTTCACAAAAAGGAGAGCCTATGTCTAAAATTGATTTTGCCATAAACGAAGAAGGAAAGAGAATTTCTATTCTTTCCGATAAAATTAACCGTCACGGATTTATAGCCGGAGCAACGGGAACAGGTAAGACGGTAAGCTTAAAAGTTTTAGCGGAAAAGTTTTCTTCCCTGGGAATTCCGGTGTTTCTATCCGATGTAAAGGGAGACTTATCCGGTCTATTAAAGCCGGGAGAAGCTTCCGAAGGGATTGAAAAGAGAAGAGAAGAATGCAAGCTTACAGAGGAGGAATTCCGTTATCAGGGCTTCTCTGTGGAGCTTTTTGCCCTATCCAAAGAGGAGGGGATTCCTCTTCGCTGTACGATTTCGGAGATGGGACCATTGCTCTTAAGCCGAGTGCTGAATTGTACGGATGTGCAGAGTGATATTTTGCGCGTTGTTTTTCGGATTGCGGATGAGGAAGGGCTTTTGCTGATTGACACCAAGGATCTTCGCTCCGTATTGCAGTATGTGGCGGAAAACAGTAAGGAGTACAGTGCTTCCTTTGGAAATCTGCCTACTCAGAGTTTGAATGCCTTAATTCGTTCCGTAGTAGCCTTAGAAGAGGCGGGAGGAAAGGAATTCTTCGGCGAGCCTGCTTTGGATGTAAAGGATTTCTTCCGGCAAAATGAGAAGGGACAGGGGATTATCCATATTTTTAATGCCAAGAGAATTATGGGAGAGCCGAAGCTGTATTCCACCTTCCTGCTTTACCTTTTATCGGAGCTTTATGAACTGCTTCCGGAGGTTGGGGATTTGGAGAAGCCCCGCTTTGTCTTTTTCTTTGATGAAGCGCATCTCCTTTTCGACGATGCACCCAAGGCCTTACTGGAAAAATTAAACCAAATCACCCGTTTGATTCGAAGCAAGGGCGTAGGCATTTATTATATTACCCAAAGCCCCTCGGATATTCCGGATGCCATTTTGGCTCAGTGCGGAAATAAGATTCAGCATGGCTTAAGAGCCTATACACCGGCAGAACGCAAGAAGATTCGTGCGGCAGCGGACAGCTTCCGGGAAAATCCTGCATTTTCCTCCGAGGAGGTACTGGAGAACCTGGGAACGGGAGAGGCCTTGATTTCCTGTTTGCAGGAGGACGGCAGTCCTGCCATCGTGGAAAAGGCCAAGATTTTCCCACCCCAGTCTTATCTGGGAGAGGCAAGCCCGGAGGAGCAGGACAGAGCCATCAAGGCTTCAAGCCTCTATATTCGCTACGGAGAAACGGTGGACCGGGATTCCGCTTACGAATTCTTGCATAGAAAGGGAAAGGAAGAGCAGGAGCGTTTCCAGAAGGAATTAGAAGAAAAAGAAGCAGAGAAAAACCGTCTTCTACAGGAAAAGGCGGAGGAGAAGGAAAGAGCTAAGCAGGAGAAAGAAGAGGAGAGAGTCCAAAGACTTAAGGAAAAGGAAGAAGAAAAGGAACGCCTTCGTCAGGAACGGGAAATGGAAAAGGAAAAGTCCAAGCAAAAGACCGTAATGAAATCCGTAGGCCGCTCCGTTTCCGGATCCATCGGCCGGGAAATCGGCTCCGGCATCGGAAAATCCGTCTTTGGAAAAGGCTTGGGAAGACGACTGGGTGGAAATATCGGTGCTGCCTTTGGAAGAGGCATCCTGGAAACTCTTTTTGGAAAGTAAGGGGTGATGTAGTACCCACGGGCTCAGATTACCCCTTATTCCGGACCTATATGCATAAATTTGTATTAGTTTATTTTTACATTGCTCCTGTATCCATAGGGACAAAGAGGCTGACACAGGCCAGAGCCACCATCAGGACGATATCTACCCATAAGAGGGGAGAGGAAAAGAATTGCTTTAAGGAAAGGGAGTGTTCCTTTTCGTATTGTCTGTCTTCTGCCAGGCTTTTTCTATTTTTTACAACATAGTAGATGCCATATCCCAAACCGGCAAGAAGGAATAGGCTGTAGATGCCTTGAATCAGAGTTGAATCCTGAGACAGGTTGTTTATCACAATGGCCAAAAGGTTATTACTGAAATGCAGCAGGATGGAATAGGGAAGGCCGTAACGATCTCTGATAAAGAAGAGAATAATTCCCATGCTGAAGGCCGGTGCAAATTGCAGGAAATTGCTGTGCATTAAAGCAAAGAAAAATGCGGTGCAAAAAGCTGCAAAATATTTTCCGTAGGAACGGAAGCGGTGATAAAAGACTCCGCGAAAAACCAGTTCTTCCATTAGAGGAGCCACCAAAATCGTATAAAACAGCATAGGGGCATTTGTCAGGCTTCCACCTCTTGCCGCTTCTTCGGAAAAAGACAGGTTCAAGCCAAGCTTGGTAAAGAGGGTCATAATCGGATAATTGATGATTCCTCCTATCCACTGGGCGGCTTGGAAAAGCATGAAATAGTGCAGGAAAGACAGGACAGTAAAGCTTGGTTTTTCAGGATTTGGTTCTGTGCTTATTTCTTTAGTTGATTCTGCGCTTGTTTCTTTCGGAAAGATATTGTTCAAAAGACAATAGCTGATGACTACGGAAATGACCATGCAGATGTATTGATCGGATAGTAAAGGAATCTTGCTTAAAGGCAGAAGCAGCACCAAAAGTACAGCTAATATCTGTACAGACAATACATATAACAAAAGGGCTAAGGCACTCTTATTTAAATCTCTTTTGATTTCTAATAAATTCATCATATCTCCATTTCTAATCGCAAAATACATGCCCGGACTTTTCTACTATACAAGAAAAAAAATACTTCCGCAAATTAATTTAAGGATTTTGCACAGGAGGAAGTGTTGGCTTTGGATAGGCCGGAAGTAGGGAAAGCAATAGAAGCAGAGCGATACATCCGGAGATACAGCATAAAGTTTCATGAAAGATACAGCATAAAGTTTCATAATGAGATGCATCGGCAAAATAAGATTGAATAAAGAAGGAAAAAAATGAAAAAGTGGTTTGTATACGGGAAAAAGGCAGATTTTCAGGAGTTGGGAGAGAAATTATCTCTGGATCCGGTTTTGGTTCGCATTCTTCGGAATCGAGATTTAACAACAGAAGAGGAAATGCGGAATTTTTTAGAGGGAGAGGAGATTCCCTCTCCTCTTTTCTTGCCGGACAGTATTCGTTTTTTAAATCGCCTGGAGCGAGCCATGAAAGAGGGAGAAAAAGTTCGGATTGTGGGAGACTATGATGTGGATGGGGTTTGTGCCTCTACCATATTGGCGAAGGCACTTTCCTTATTTTTCTCCAAAGAGCAGCTTTCCGTGGTGATTCCACACAGAATTTTGGACGGCTACGGGATTAACGAGCAGATTATCGAGGAGGCAAAGGCAGAGGAGATTTCCCTTCTGATTACCTGTGACAACGGTATTTCCGCATTTTCCGCCATGGAGAAAGCAAAGTCCTACAGTATGGATGTACTGCTTACGGATCATCATGATTTACGAAGAGATGAGGACGGAAAGAAAAGGATTCCGGAAGCCTTTGCCGTGGTGAATCCCAAAAGAGAGGGCAGTAAGTATCCTAATGAAGAAATCTGCGGAGCCATGGTCTGCTATCTTCTTATGAAAATGCTTTTGGAAAAACGGCAAAAGGGCTTAGAGCTTTTGGAGGAACTGTCCTGCTTTGCCGGCATTGCTACGGTTTGTGATGTAATGCCTTTACAAAAAGAAAATCGTGTTATCGTAAAGTATTGCCTGACCCATTTGCAAAAGACTCAAAATATCGGTATGCAGGCTCTTCTAAAGCAGTGCCATATTTTGCCGGAGCAGGAAATTTCCTCCTATACTCTCGGTTTTCAAATCGGCCCCTGCATCAATGCGGGAGGTCGTTTGGAAAGTGCGATGCTGGCGCTTTCACTTTTCCTGGAGGAGGATGAAGGGAAGGCTGAGGAAAAGGCTGCGCACTTACTGGTTTTAAATGAAGAACGAAAGGAAATGACGAAAAAAGGGGTGGATGAAGCGAAGGCGCTGGCGGAACAGGAAGGAGATGTGCCGCTGCTGTTTTTGGTGCTTCCCGATTTACATGAAAGTCTTGCCGGAATTGTGGCGGGACGAATCCGAGAAGCCTATTATCGTCCCTGCTTCATCCTCACCAATGGGGAAGACGGAAGTTGTAAAGCCTCCGGACGTTCCATTCCCGGCTATCCTATGGCGGAACGCCTGGAGGAACAAAAGGAACTGCTGCTACGCTTCGGAGGTCATCCCATGGCTGCCGGATTTTCCGTTGCAAGGGAAAATGTTTCTATGCTAAAGAAGGCTCTCCTGCAAAATGCAAAGCTTCAGGCAGAGGATTTGGAGGAGAAGGTCTGGATTGATGTGGTCCTACCTTTCTCCTATCTAAAAGAGGACTTTGTTCGTTCCTTGTCCCGCTTGGAACCCTTCGGAAGAGGCAATGAAAAGCCTGCCTTTGCGCAAAAGAATGTTTTGCTAAAGGATTATAAAATTGTGGGAAAAAACAAAAATGCCATCAAATTATATTTGGAAGATGAACAAGGTATACGAGTGGAGGGAGTACTCTTTGAGGACGGAGAAAAATTTTTGAACAAAAAATCTAGTCGAAATAGATTTAATCTGTTATACTACCCAAAGATTCAGGTGTACAACAACATAAAGCAACTTCAAGTGGTGGTTTCTGAGTATTTTTGGAAAGAAGATTAAGGAATATTCAGATGAAAAGGAGGCGTGAATGATCAAAGAAATCATGAATTTTATTCAAGAACATGACCCTGAGGTGGGGAAGGGAATCTGGGAAGAGTATGAAAGACAGCAAAACAACATCGAGTTGATTGCTTCTGAGAATATTGTTTCCACTACCGCAATGTTGGCTATGGGAACCGTATTAACCAACAAGTATGCGGAGGGATATCCCGGAAAGCGTTATTACGGAGGCTGTGAAGCCGTAGACGTAGTAGAAGCTATTGCTATCGAAAGAGCTAAAGAATTATTCCATTGTGAATATGCAAACGTTCAACCCCACTCCGGTGCACAGGCCAATATGGCAGTTACCATGGCAATCTGTAAGCCCGGAGACAAGATTATGGGGATGAGTTTGGATGCCGGCGGTCATTTAACCCATGGTTCACCCGTAAACTTCTCGGGACTTTACTATAATATCATTCCTTATGGAATTACCAAAGAAGGCTATATTGACTATGATGCGGTAATGGAGATTGCTTTAAAAGAAAAGCCAAAGATGATTATTGCCGGTGCCTCCGCATATCCAAGGGTCATTGACTTTAAGCGTTTCCGTGAGATTGCCGATGCTTGCGGCGCAATCCTTTTTGTAGATATGGCACATATTGCAGGTCTCGTTGCAGCAGGCGTGCATCCAAGCCCGATTCCTTATGCTCATGTTACTACCACAACTACCCATAAGACTTTAAGAGGACCTCGTGGCGGTTTGATTTTATCCAGTAAAGAAGTAGCAGAGAAGTACAACTTCAATAAGTTCGTATTCCCCGGTGTGCAGGGCGGACCTTTAGAGCACGTAATTGCGTCTAAGGCAGTTTGCTTTGGGGAAGCTTTAAAGCCGGAGTATAAAGAATATCAGCAGCAGGTAGCGAAGAATGCGAAGGCATTGGCTGCAGCTATGCTGGACAAGGGATTCCAGCTGGTATCCGGCGGAACGGAGAACCACTTAATGCTGGTGGATTTAACCAACTTCCAGGATGTTACCGGAAAGTTCCTGCAGAATGCTTGTGATGAAGTGCACATCACACTAAATAAGAATGCAATTCCCAATGATCCCCGTTCTCCATTCTTAACCTCCGGTGTAAGAATCGGAACTCCCGCAGTTACTGTCCGCGGTTTTAAAGAAGAGGATATGAAGGAGATTGCAGAGTGTCTCTATAAGGTAGCTACAGACTTCGAAAGCAGCAAGGAAGAAGTGGCTAGAAGGGTGAAAGCATTAACCGATGCACATCCTATTTATGAAGGAAAGTAAGACTGCCTTACTTTAAAAAATAAAGAAAGAAAGTTATACGAAGAGCCGTTCTGCATTGTGCAGCGGCTCTTCCTTTTTTACATATACTTGCATTTTTTTAAGGTAAAGCATATGATAAGCTGGAAATTTTCAATGGAACGAAAACAAGAGCCTTTAGGCTTTTATAAAACAAGGAGGGAAAATGGCAGCAGTTTCTGTGATATTTCCGGTGTTCTTCCTACTATTTTTGGGAGGTCACGCCAGAAGAAGAGCTTGGATTAGCCACGAACAAAATGAGGGAGCAAAAAGAATTGCGTTGGATATCTTGTTTCCTTTCCTGATTTATCAGGTTATGGTGGAAACAAATCTGGAAAAGGGCGTGTTTTTAGAAATCATTTTTTTGATTTTTATCTGGATGCTGGTTTACTTTCTGGGAGGACAACTTTCCAAGCTTTTACCGAGAGACTTTCAGGAAATTGCTCCCTTCCTGTGCTTAACCTGCGAAGGCGGGGCAGTAGCACTGCCCTTGTATATCAGCGTGGTGGGAAAGAGCTATACCGCCAATTTGATTCCCTTTGATATCGCGGGAATCCTGATTAACTTTATCTTTGTGCCCTTGATTTTAATGAATAAAAGTATTGGAGAACGGAAGCTTTTACCCTTTGCCAGGAAAATATTTACCAGCTCCTTTATCCTTGCGGTGCTTTTCGGAGTATTCATGAATGCCAGCGGTTTGCATCAAGTCCTTATGCAAAATGCAGGTCTAAAGGCTGTTTTTGACAATACCATGGAAACGTTGACCGTTCCCATCGGCTCTCTGATATTGTTTAGCCTGGGCTACAGCATGAGGCTGCACAAGGGATTTTTAGCGTCTCTGTTTACTTTGGCAGGAATCCGTCTTTTGTTCTGCGGAAGCATTATTCTGTTGTTCTTCCTGCTTTTTAAGGAGCAAATGCAGAATCGAATTTTTTCCTTCGGTGTTATTCTGTATTTCCTTTGTCCTACAGGATTTCCTGTACCTTTACAGATTAAAGGGCTTTTACAAAAGGAGGAACAGGAGGAATTCGTTTCCGCCTTTATTTCCCTATTTTTGTTGATTGCCCTTGCCGCCTATGCCCTTTTGGTTTTATTCTATCCGGTAGCGTAGAAGCTTGGAGGACGCTACGTATGGGGAAGAATAGAATTTTTCTAAAGGGTAAATACCGGAATCGGTAAAAGCCGAACTCGGTAAAAGCCGAACGCTAAGGTAAAAAGGCGATATAAAAGCATATGTTTATCAATGGTGATTTTGAAAGGAGATTTTTATGGAAATGAACAATAGCCCATGGCCGGGAAGACCGGGAGTGATTCCGGTGACCAGCGGAAATGCAGAGGATGCCAATCGATACAACAGAGCCTATCTGGATCGAATCCATGTGGAAATGCGGGTGATTGACAGTACTGAGGTTTCCTTGGAGAAGGAGATTTTTGGAAAGAAATATGCCTCCCCTATTATGATGCCGGCATTTTCCCACTTGAACAAGGTACTGGAAAATGGAAGAACCCCTATGGAGGAGTATGCTTTAGCGGCAAAGGAATTAAATGCGCTTAACTGGGTAGGGATGGAAGACAATGAAGATTATGGCAAGATTGTTGCTAAAAATCCCGATACAGTGCGGATTATCAAGCCCTTTGCGGATCATGGAAGAATACGGGAGGAAATAGACTTTGCAAGAGAGCAGGGATCTGTGGCAGTAGGAATCGACATTGACCACGTGCCGGGAACAGACGGCCGTTATGATGTGGTAGACGGAATCCCCATGGGACCGGTGTTTAGCAAGGATTTAGCGGACTTTGTAGCCTATGCCAAGCTACCCTTTGTGGCAAAGGGCGTGCTTTCCGTTCAGGATGCGCTGAAGGCAAAGGAAGCAGGCTGTACCGCCATCGTGGTTTCCCACCATCATGGTAGACTTCCCTTCGGCATTGCCCCACTACAGATTTTACCGAAAATCAAGGAGGCTTTAGGGGACAGCAAGATGCAGATTTTCGTGGATTGCAGTATGGATACCGGCTATGATGCCTATAAGGCCTTGGCTTTAGGGGCAGATGCGGTTTCCGTGGGTCGGGGAATTCTGCAACCCCTCCTTTCCCATGGGGCAGAGGGCGTGATTTCCAAGGTAGAAAATATGCAGGAGGAGCTTCGGGAAATGATGATGTATACCGGAGTGAAGGACTGCGATTCCTTTGATGCGGGTGTTCTGTATCTTTGCTAGTAAGGAGAAGAAGGGGAAGCAATCAAATAGCTTTGGTATGGAAAAGCTAAAATGGGAAATGAAAATTCTCTAAATAGATCAGCGAAAAAGAGAAATGGAAATTCCCGGAATAGATAAGCGAAAAATAGAAAGGGTAAGGGATGGAAAAAAAGACCGGAGAAAAGGGATTAATGCTGGGGCATTTTGTTTTGCTACTGTTGGAGTGTATTGTAGTATTGCACGGATTGCAGGATGACGGACTGGGAACCTTTCGTTTCTATACGACCGATTCCAACCTGCTTTGCGGAATCAGTTCGGCGTTTATGCTCTTTTTCCTTTTACAAAGAAAAAATCAAGCGGGAAAGGGTGTACTCAGTAGGGCCTTACAAGGAAAAGGAGAAAGCTGGACATTTCCTCCCTCCCTTTCCCTTTTCCGCTATATTTCTTCCGTGTGTTTGGCATTGACCTTCTTCGTGGTGCTTTTAGTGCTTGGACCGGAAAACGGATTTGCCCATGAATTTTTGGATGGAACAAGATTTTTCAGCCACTTGCTTTGCCCCTTCCTTTCCATATTTCTTTTTCTCTTTATGGAAGAGAAGCGAGTCCTTCCTGTTTCGGCCATAGGAAAGGCGCTGGGGGTAACATTGCTGTATGCGATTCCCCTTTTGATTTTAAATGGGATTGGTCTGGTTTCCGGCCCATACAGCTTTCTGAAAATCCGAGAGCAGTCTGTAGGAAAAACTATTTTCTGGATTATAGCGATTTTACTTGGCAATGCACTGCTTGCTCTGGCTTTACAGAAGGGCAAAAATTTATTTTCTGAGAACAAAAAACTCCTCACCTGATAGGGTAAGAGGAGTTTTTTGCTGCGTAAACGCTTGTTCAGGAGTATGTTAGGCACTTCCCAAAGGAGGGATAATGGAAAAATATAGTGGCAAATATTGATGCTTTGTATCTTGTTTTTTATGCGAGACGCAAAGTATCCATATTTTGCTTCCGAAGGATAGGGTAGAGTCCCATGTAAACAAAGACGGAAACGATGGTGGAAGTGATGGCATTGATTCCGGTAGCGAACAGATTGATCTTGAAGGAAAGTTCTGCAGCAGGTTTTCCTAAAATCAAGAGTTTATAAAAATAGCCGATGCTGGGGTCAAGGATTACATTGGCGAAAAGTCCGCAAATGGCAGAAAGTAAAACCCATCTAAAAATTATGGACTTGTCATTGCTATCTTGAATCTTTCCTAACTTATGGGCAACAAAGCCTACAATTAAACCAATTACCATTTTACAAATCAAGGTTTTTGGGGCATAAGTGATATAAACCGGATCCAGCAAATCACCGATGGTCATCCCCAAAGCTCCGGCAAATCCGCCTAACGGACCGCCCAGAACGAGTGCCGCAATGACTACCACCGCATTTCCTAAATGAATAGAAGTGGCATCTGCACCGATAGGAATTTTAATCTGTAAAAAGGTAAATACAGCATAAGATAATGCCGCAAATAGGGCAGTAAGAGTTAATTTTTGTGTTTTTTGCTTCATAATTGCCTCCTCATATTTCATGTACTGCCATCGAGAATAGAACAATTCTGAACTTATAAAAATATCCAATTTAGAAGAAAAATATAAGACCAGAATGAAGCGATACATGAACTTGAAGCTATTGCTATTCCTATGTTTATGTTTTAATGACAAGAAAACCTTTATCGGCATAGAGGGAACAGTGATAAAAGCATTTGCTATAAATGAAAACTATAACTAAATCCAAAACTCTTGTATTATACAGGGATTTCAGAAAATGCTAGTATAGCTCCAGCAAGAAAATCTTCTGCAAGATAAGAAGAAAGAAGCAAAAGAAAGAAGCAAAAGCAAGTAGCAAGATGTAAGCAAGAATCAGTAAGAAAGAAGCTAAAGGAAAGATTCCGAAAAAAAGTTTTAAACCATCGGAAAGCTTGTGTAGAGTATAAGGAGGAAAATAAAATGGGAGTTAAGAAGAGAAACGAGAGAAATTTTGGATTTGATACCAAGGCGATTCATGTAGGACAGGAGCAGGCGGATCCGGCAACCGGCGCAAGAGCGGTACCAATCTACCAGACCACATCCTATGTTTTCGATAATTCCGATCATGCGGCAGACCGTTTTGCTTTAAGAAATGCCGGAAACATTTACGGCCGTTTAACCAACCCCACCCAGGGCGTTTTGGAAGCCAGAGTAGCGGCTTTAGAGGGCGGTGTAGCAGCTCTCGCTGTAGCTTCCGGTGCAGCAGCGGTTACTTATGCTTTTAAGGCCATTGCCCACAAGGGAGACCACATTGTCAGCGCGAAAAACATTTACGGAGGAACCTATAACTTCTTAAAGCATACCTTCCCGGAGTTCGGTGTGGAAACTACCTTCGTTTCTCCCACAGACTTAGCTGAGGCGGAGAAGGCTATTCAGGAAAATACCAAGGCACTCTACATTGAGTCCTTAGGAAATCCAAACGGAGATGCTATTGATATTGAGGCTTGGGCAAATCTTGCTCATAAGCATGGTCTTCCCTTGATTGTGGACAATACCTTTGCAACCCCCTATCTGATTCGTCCTATCGAGTACGGTGCAGACATCGTGGTGCACTCCGCAACAAAGTTCATCGGCGGACACGGTTCTTCCTTAGGAGGACTTGTGGTAGATGCCGGAAAATTCGACTGGGCAAAGAGCAAGAAGTGGCCATGGCTTACCGAGCCAAACCCTTCCTACCACGGTGTGCGCTTTGCAGTAGATACAGCTCCTGCAGTAATTGCAACCTACCTTCGTGCCATTACCATACGTGATGAGGGAGCGGCAATTTCTCCATTCAATGCTTGGGTATTGATTCAGGGATTGGAGAGCCTTGCTCTTCGGGTAGAGCGTCATAGAGACAATGCTTTAAAGGTTGTAGAATATTTAAAGAAGCATCCGAAGGTAGAGTCCGTTTCTCATCCTGCGGCATCCACAGATCCCGCTCAGCAGGCTCTTTATAAGAAATACCTGCCAAACGGCGGTGGCTCTATTTTCACCTTTACAGTAAAGGGAAATGAAAGAACCGCTAAGGATTTCATTGATAATCTGGAGTTATTCTCCTTACTGGCAAATGTTGCGGATGTAAAGTCTTTGGCTATTCACCCTGCATCCACCACCCATTCCGAGGGAACCAAAGAGGAGCTTCTTGAGCAGGGAATTCAGGAGAACTCCGTACGTCTTTCCATCGGTATTGAAAATGTGGAGGATATTATTGAAGACTTAGAGGAAGCATTTAAGGCAATCTAAGCTTGCTTTCCTTATAATAGTAGAAAAGCAAAAACTATAGAAGAAATCTAAAAACTAAAGTTTTTTAGTAGGGTTGATAAACCGACATGGCTTGGAGGAAAGCTTTGTAAAAAGGAAGAGGCAGATGGTAGAAAAAAGCCATCTGCCTTTGCTTTCTTTTCTGCCTTTAGATTACTTTCTTCCCTTCCTTTGCGAGGGATTGTATTCTTTTCCGGAAAGCTGTAAGATAAAGGAGTTTTTAAGATTATTTCCGAGAAAAGGAAGAACTAATGCATCATTTTTTTGTGTCGAAAGAAGAGATAGGGGAAGAGAAAATCCTTTTAAGAGGAGAGAACTTTCACCATCTACATAAGGTTTTGCGCGGGCAAATTGGGGAGAAAATCCTGATTTCCGATGGAGAAGGGGTGGATTATCAATGTGAAATTCAGTCCTTTTCGGAGGATGAGGCAAGTCTTTCCATTTGCTTTCGAGAAGAGCCCCATGAGCTGCCTGCAAAACTTATCCTGCTTCAAGCCCTTCCCAAGGGGGATAAGATGGAATGGATTATTCAAAAGGCGGTGGAGCTGGGGATTTCCGCCCTGATTCCTTTGGAAAGTAAGAACACGGTGATGAAGCTGAAGGAAAAAAAGGAAGAGAAGAAAATCAGTCGATGGCAAAGCATTATGGATTCTGCGGCAAAGCAGAGTAAGCGTTCTATTCTTCCAAAAATGGAAAACGGAATGGGCTGGAAGGAAGCATTTTCCTATGTGAAGGATTGTGATTTTAAGCTTTTGCCCTATGAAAATGAAAGAGGCGTAATTCCCACAAGAGAAATCCTCGCTAAGATGGAAGCAGCTGTGAAAGGGAAGAAGAACTGCTCCATTGCCCTTTGTATCGGGCCGGAGGGAGGCTTTACCAAGGAAGAGGTGGAGCAAGCCATGAGAGAGGGATTCCTCCCTATCAGTCTGGGAAAACGCATTTTACGGACAGAAACTGCAGCCATTACGGCATTAAGCCTGATTATGATGCAGCTGGAATATGCAACAACGGAGTAAGACCGGAAGGAGAAGAAGATGAGAAGTATCTATTTGGATAATGCAGCCAGTACCAAGGTATATCCGGAAGTGGCGGATTTGATGACTACTACCATGTTAGCAGACTATGCAAACCCGTCGGCAAAGCACAAGATGGGCGTGGAAGCGGAAGCCTATTATCGTGAGGCCAGAGAGACCATTGCAAACACTTTAAAGTGCAAGGAAAAAGAGATTATTTTCACTTCCGGAGGAACGGAGTCCAACAACACCGCCTTTATGGGAACCTGCTTCGGTATGGAGAGACAGGGAAAGCATATCATTACCTCTGCCATTGAACATCCGGCGGTTTATAAGCCCTTGGAGTTTTTGGAGCAGCATGGCTTTTCCTTAACGGTCCTTCCGGTGGATGAAAAGGGACATATCTCTTTAACAGATTTGGAAAATGCTATTCGGGAAGATACCATTCTGGTTTCCATTATGACGGTAAACAACGAGATGGGAGCAGTTCAGGACATTGCCGCCATCGGACAATGCATTAAGGCAAAGAATCCTAAAACTCTTTTCCATACAGATGCCATTCAGGCCTATGGAAAAATGGAGCTTCGTCCCAAGAGAGATATGGTAGACCTGCTTTCCGTCAGTGGACATAAGCTTCACGGACCAAAGGGTATCGGATTTTTGTATGTGGATGAGAAGGTGAAGCTCTCTCCGTTAATGCTTGGGGGAGGACACCAGAACGGTCTTCGATCCGGCACCTTGAATATTCCCGGTATTGCAGGACTTGGGCTTGCGGCAAAGCTTAGCTACAGCCATTTTAAAGAAAAGCAGGAAATGCTCTATC